>NZ_CP083954.1:1550000-1552500 GCF_006442975.2 Mesorhizobium sp. B2-1-1
CGACGTATAGGGTCTGACGCCTGCCCGGTGCTGGAAGGTTAAGAGGAGGGGTGCAAGCTCTGAATCGAAGCCCCAGTAAACGGCGGCCGTAACTATAACGGTCCTAAGGTAGCGAAATTCCTTGTCGGGTAAGTTCCGACCTGCACGAATGGCGTAACGACTTCCCCGCTGTCTCCAGCATAGACTCAGTGAAATTGAATTCCCCGTGAAGATGCGGGGTTCCTGCGGTTAGACGGAAAGACCCCGTGCACCTTTACTATAGCTTTACATTGGCATTCGTAGTGGCATGTGTAGGATAGGTGGTAGGCTTTGAAACCTGGGCGCCAGCTCAGGTGGAGCCACCCTTGAAATACCACCCTTATCACTATGGATGTCTAACCGCGGCCCGTTATCCGGGTCCGGGACAATGTATGGTGGGTAGTTTGACTGGGGCGGTCGCCTCCTAAAGAGTAACGGAGGCGCGCGATGGTGGGCTCAGAACGGTCGGAAATCGTTCGCTGAGTGCAATGGCATAAGCCTGCCTGACTGCGAGACTGACAAGTCGAGCAGAGACGAAAGTCGGTCATAGTGATCCGGTGGTCCCGCGTGGAAGGGCCATCGCTCAACGGATAAAAGGTACGCCGGGGATAACAGGCTGATGACCCCCAAGAGTCCATATCGACGGGGTTGTTTGGCACCTCGATGTCGACTCATCGCATCCTGGGGCTGGAGCAGGTCCCAAGGGTATGGCTGTTCGCCATTTAAAGCGGTACGTGAGTTGGGTTCAGAACGTCGTGAGACAGTTCGGTCCCTATCTGCCGTGGGTGTAGGAATATTGAAAGGATCTGTCCCTAGTACGAGAGGACCGGGATGGACGGATCTCTGGTGGACCTGTTGTGGCGCCAGCCGCATAGCAGGGTAGCTATATCCGGACGGGATAACCGCTGAAGGCATCTAAGCGGGAAACCCACCTTAAAACGAGTATTCCCTGAGAACCGTGGAAGACGACCACGTTGATAGGCCGGGTGTGGAAGAGCGGCAACGCTTGAAGCTTACCGGTACTAATAGTTCGATCGGCTTGATCGTTCTCATTCCTTATGCCCATCGTGAAACACGATGGTCTGGCCAGCGCTCACGCATGAGCGGCCCTTACGGGCCTATGCTCCGCGAGGGCGCCGGACGACCGGCGACGCGCAGTCGCGCTTGCGGGCTTTGCCCGAAAGCAAACTGTGGATGTCGCTCAGGCACAAAAAGACAGGTGAAGAGCAACGAGCCAATAGTGAATAGGCATCCCCTATTCACTATTGCCTTCTGCCCAATCCCTAACCCAGCTTCTCGAATAACGTGCGTTTTGCCGACCTGGTGGTTATGGCGGAGCGGCTGCACCCGATCCCATTCCGAACTCGGCCGTGAAACGCTCCAGCGCTGATGGTACTTCGTCTCAAGACGCGGGAGAGTAGGTCGCTGCCAGGTCTGCCAAACGCACGTTAAACTCACATCCAATCGGATAGATGTGAAATCTTCTCTTCACGAACAGGCCCGCCAACGGGACAACGGGCCGCGTAAGCGGCCCTTTCAATTTGGCGGCGCGAAGCAGGCAATCGCCCGCTTCCAAACATCGAAGCAGAAACACCTGCTTCCAGAGGTCGAAGCAAGCTCACGCTTGCTCATAGGTGGCGCGGGGTGGAGCAGCCCGGTAGCTCGTCAGGCTCATAACCTGAAGGTCACAGGTTCAAATCCTGTCCCCGCAACCAAATCAAAACGGTCCGTTCCGGAGACATAGGTAACAGAATGTACCTAAGACATGGGTGACAACCTCGTGCCGAACGGGTTGTCGATGGTCTGCAAGGTCCTCTGTTCCAAGTCGATATACCCCAGATCATAGTGCATGAAGGAGACGAGCCAAATGCCGTCGTCGACTTCGCTGATGCCGAGCCTTTGGCCGGCGAGCACGGTGGAGATGTTTATCTTCTTCCTGTGCATGCAGATGCGGCCGCAGGCGGTGACGAGGATGTCCTTGTCATGGAAGGGATATTCCAGCTCGGGTAGACCTTGATAGGCTCTTGAAGAGCCTCTGTAGAGCTCGGCTGGCACCTTCATGCCGATGGCCTCGTGGGGCCTCTCGTCATTGAATTCGCTCATGAAAGCATCGAACCTGGCCTGCTGCTGGAGGGTGTTCATGCCCGGCGGCCGGGTCGTTTCGGCCTTGAGCGTGCGGTGCATGCGCTCATGGCGAGCGTTCTCGTGCGGGTTGCCAGGCCGGATGCGCTCGATGGCGATGCCGAGCCTCAGCCAGAACACCGACAGCCTCGATAGATTGTAGAGGCCGTTGGGGCTTGCGAAGGGAAGGCCATTGTCGCTTCTAATCGCTTCCGGCAGGCCACGTTCCTTGAACAGCCGGACGAAAGCCTCGATGACTGGAACCTCCTTTGTCGCTTCAAGGGCTTCGCAGGCCAGCAGATAGCGTGAAGCCTGGTCGGTGACGGTCAGGGGGTAACAGTAGCGGCCGTTGCCGAGCTTG
>NZ_CP083955.1:300000-460611 GCF_006442975.2 Mesorhizobium sp. B2-1-1
CAAATTTGGATTGAACCCCGCTATTCTGACGCTATATTGCGTCATAATTATTGACATACAGGAATGGAGGTAAGCGTCATGGGACTTGCCCAATATGCTGACGGCGGACTTTTTTCACCGCGCAAAATCGCAGACGCCTTGCGTACTACCAGCGAGGAGATCGCCCGAACCGCCGGTCTCGGAAAGGATGCCATCCAGCGCAAGGACCGCATTGGCTCGGACAAGACGCAGCGACGGCTGCGCGAGATGTCGGAGATCGTCAACAAGGTCGAGCCCCGCTTCGGCTCGGCGCTGATGGCCTATGCCTGGTATCGCTCCGAGCCCCTGCCCGGCTTTTCCGGCCTGACCGCGATGCAACTGGTCCGTGATGGGCGCGCCGATGACGTGCTCGACTATATCGACGCGGTCGACGCCGGCGTTCACGCCTGATCCGGTCGATGCATTTCAAGGGGGAACTCTATCGGGCGCTGAATCCGATCTATGCACGCGAGCGGATGTCTGGCCGTGGCGCGGAGCTTTACGGTGGCCGTTTCAACCGGAAAGGAACGCAAGCGCTCTATATGTCCTTGTCGGTCATGACGGCGTTGCGCGAAGCCAATCGGGCCGGCAGTTTGCAGCCGACGACACTCGTGTCTTATGATGCGGATATCGAGGCGGTTTTTGACAGCCGCGACCATGAGCGCCTGCGTGCGGAGGGGATGGATGCGGCGGGGCTCGCCGGTACGACTTGGCGCGATCAGATGAAAGCAACCGGAGAGGCGAAGACGCAAGCCTTCGCACGAAGACTTGTCGCGGCTGGCTATCATGGATTGCTCGTCAGAAGCTTCGCCCCCGGAGCGACGGAGGACGGCCTTAATCTCGTCCTCTGGACATGGAGCGATGTGGCGCCCTGCCGTCTCACCCTGATCGACGATGAAAACCGCCTGTCGCGATAGCGGCGATCGAGGACAGCCGGTTATGGTTAACAAGAAGAAAGGCCGGCCACGCCGCGAGGCGTGACCGGCCAGCACATTCGATCAGGCGGCAATTGCGTCGGTCGCCCCGGCACCTTCAATATCCGTCGCCAGTGCCGCCTCCACCTCAGCAAGCTGCCGCCGCTTGTCGGCCAATTCACCCGCGAAGGCGAACTCGGCACTATCATCCCGGGACTGGTACGACGCAAGCCGGCGGCGGGCGTCGGCGAGGCGCTGGCGATAGCGCTCGCGCTCTCCTTCGAAATCGTCGAGCGCGTGCTTGAGGCGCGAAATCGCTCCGAGCGGCGTGACCGTCATGGCAAGCTCGATTTCGGAATCGGCACCGGTGCGCATCAGCGTGGTGCTATAGAGGCCGTTGACCTCGTCGTCATTGCCGGGGCGTGTACGCGGCGAAGCCTCACTTGCGCCCTGTCGGGCGCAAGTGGCAGGCAACGATCCCCTCTTAGTGAGCCGGGCGGTACTCGTAAGGATCGTATTCGTGGACCACCGTGCCCTTGTCACCGTCATATTCGCTCGACACCATGACGCCGAACTCGCCATCGACTTGGAAGAGCGTGACCGGGACCATCAAGGTCTGCGCGAGATTGAAGGCATGGTGCTGAGCAAGGGTGAAATTGTGCGACATCGTTTGGCTCCCGTCTTTGGGCGGGGTCCATCCCCGCTCGACAGGCGCCCGACGTGTTCAGGGCATGGCCGCGGTCACCTTGAAGGCGCAGCCGCAGAGGTCGCACGCTTGCGTAGCGAACCCCTTGCGGGTTGATTGTGGAAGGCCAGGACCTGAACCAGGAAAGCCGGACATGAGAGCGGGATTGCACCTCCTCAATGGCGGCCGCCCTGTCCCCCGTCTCACACTCCTTCACGTGCTCGCCCGAGAGCCGTTCATACCGAGCCCGTTCGCCTTCAGTTCCCCGCGTTCTCGAGAGGCCTACAACATCGCTGCTACAATCCGGTTCCAAGGCATCCTGAAATAAGCGCTAGAGTCCAACGCTTCATAGCTGCCACAGCCAGGATTTCCGCTTGCCGTTTGACAAGGCCCACCCGCCGAGCAGCATCAGCGCACCCCAAATCAAACAACCCGCGGTCCCAATAGACCCACTGGGACCGCGGGACGGTTTCGTTGACATGGTGTGTGCCGAGAAGCTGGTGATCGTCCACTCCCTCGACCAGGTTGAATATGCCAAAGCCCATGAGCATCGTTGCAAGTAGCAACTTTCCTGACCACCCGAGATGAGGTTGGCGCGCCGCACGCCATAGCACAATGAGACCTAATGCGACGAACACGTATGTGCCGGCGTGGAACCAGCCATCGAGGGACGTGTTGAACCGAAGGTTCTCAAGATTGCGGCGGGATAGCCGGCTGGTCGCCATATGATGCCACTGGAGCAACTGATGCAGAACGATTCCCTCGAAGAACCAGCCTGAGCCCGAGCAGGATTCCGGCCGAGGTCGGGAACCTGTGAGGCTCTTCGTCGCTGTTCCTTTTTCTCCTAAGGGGACCCAACGTCGAGCCCGCCAATGTACATCACCGTTTTTGCGCTACCGGCGCGTCATCATCGCTTTTTGAGAACCGCTTCAGCTGGCAGACCGAGACGGTGACCGCCACCGACCTTGTGGTATGCGACTGGACAGAACGCTATGATGTCAGGAGCAACTTCGCATGACCGACCAACAACTGATTATAGGAGCATTGGGAGTCTCGTCCAGTTTTGACGTCGCGCTTGAAACGCGCCGACGCATCGATTTTCTCGGCACCTATCTGCGTGCCTCGAATCTCAACACCTACGTTCTGGGCGTAAGCGGTGGCGTAGATTCGCTTGCTGCCGCTCTTCTTGCGCAACGGGCCGTGGAGGAACTGCGAACGGCAGGATATGAGGCCAGATTCCTGGCCGTTCGGCTTCCATACGGCTTACAGGCCGACGAGAGCGACGCGCAGCGGGCACTGGATACAATACAAGCAGACGAAGTGCGCCGGGTCGACATCAAGCCCGCCGCCGACGCGATGCTGGATTCGATCAAGCTTGCGGGCACCGACCTCGGCGATGCCGGCGGAGAGGACTTTTTGCTTGGCAACATCAAGGCTCGTGAGCGGATGATTGCCCAGTTTGCGCTTGCCGGCGCCACCCGAGGGCTGGTCATCGGTACCGATCATGCGGCCGAAGCACTGATGGGTTTCTTCACCAAGTTCGGCGACGGTGCTGCCGACATCCTTCCTCTTTCCGGGTTGAACAAGCGTAGGGTTCGCGCCTTGGCGGCGCATCTGGGCGCTCCGCCTCAATTAGTTGCCAAGATTCCGACTGCCGACCTGGAGAACCTAATTCCGCTTCGCCCGGACGAAGATGCCTATGGCGTAACTTACGATCAAATCGACGATTTCCTTGAAGGTCGGGAGATCGACGAAGCAGCGCGCACGCGCATATTTCAAGCGCACGCCGGCACCGCACACAAGCGCGCGCTTCCAGTGGCGCCCGTCGCCTCGTCCGGTCCATCACGACAGTAGCCGGACTCTCGGGATGGATGCTCACTATTGCTGCGACCGCCGCCAGATCTTCCACGTCCGATCCGACAGCGTCAGGTGCCGAATCCCGCCCTCGGGCTCACTTGGATTCAGCGAATAAGTTGAGCCGTCCTATCGCGCGCAATGCATCGGCCGTCGGCCCCGAGGGCGACTCTCGATCGAAACGAGCACTGCGTAGGGACGGTTGTCCGTCGCGGTGATGGCGCCTTTCCGGGCGCGCTGGGTTAAGCGACGTTTGAAAAAATCTGCTGATCCAGGTCGCACGTGGCCAGCCCATAGCGCCACCTGTGATTCGTTGCCTCGCGCCGGCTCTGATAGAACAGCGTCAGTTGCCGGCCCTCTATCATCACAGTCGAGTGCCCGTTCTCTCCCGGCTCGCCCGGATCCAGCACTGGGCCGACGGACACGTAAGGTCCTTCGACGCGATCGGCAATTGCGAAGAATACACGCTGGCGGCTGCCGCGCGGCCCCTCGGGCAGGAAGCAGGTTGCATTGAGCAGCACGCGTCCATCCGGCAACTCGACCAGTTGAGCGCCTTCGATGCCCCATTCATAGTCGGGATGCTCGCGTGCGTTGTGATGCGGAACGTCCAGGTGGTCCAGGATCTTGCCAGCGCGCTTCCATGGTCCGAACCAGGAGTCGGACTGGCTGCGTGCGAGATAGACGTCGGGTTGCGGGACCCTGCTGAATTTCGGCATTCCCGAGTAGACGATGTAGCGCTTGCCGCCGATGACCGCCGGATGGGGATCGTAGATGCCATCTTCATCGGTGTCCGGCAGGGATAATATCGCCGACGTCAAAACAACCCAGTGGAAACCATCATTAGACACCGCATGCTCGCACCGCCCACCCGACTTCATGAATTCGGTCTGGATGAACATGTGGAAAACCCCGCCTTCGTGGATGACACCGGGCGCCGCCACACCCGAGCCGGTGATCGGCAAGGCGATCGGTTCATGCTCGGTCCAGGGGCCACGCGGATCCGGCGCTGTGGCGTGCAGTATCTTCCATTCCTCGCTCGTGACGGTGCCGCTCGATCCGAACATGTGCCAGAGCGTTCCGTCGAATACGGGACAAGGATCTTTCAGGTCGTCCACCTGCTGCGGGTGAAACAACGGAAAGACGTGCGTTTCAAAATTGATCTGCATGTCCATAAACCTCGACAGCCTCTCTCAGCTTCCGACACCCAGGTCCAAACAAACTGATTCGAGGCGCTCTTATTCTAGCAGCGTCGGCTAACACGTGTCGATTTTCCCACAGGCCTTCAACAGCTCGAGGAGTGACAAAGCGCCACGTTAGGGCGCCGTGGTCCCAATTCCAGCGGATCTCGTGCCGCATTCGGACCGCCCGCGAAGCAGTCGAGCGGCCCTACCTCTGATCGTTGAGGCCGATGATCGGCCACGCAAATCAATTAATACCGCGGGAACAACTTACTAAATCGAAAGTTAGATGGAACTGAAAGCATCAGGCAGGAGTGTCGAAAATTAACCTAGGTTAATTCTTCGAGACTTGACTCGTATTAAAAGGGAAAATATATGGAAATCGCGCCGGCAAAAACAAAAAAAATCACGTCTATTGCGTACAATGCAGTAGTTATCTGCTTTTCACATCTCCGATGGAATTTTGTATTTCAAAGGCCACAGCACCTCCTGACCCTCGCCGCCCGGCAGCAACAGGTAATTTACTTCGAAGAACCAGCCTTCGAAGATGTCCGCGGTCCCTTCATGCGCGTGAACGACGTAGCTCCGGCAATCAGGGTTGTCACGCCGGTCGTCCCGCTTGGAACATCCGCGACAAAGGTGGACGCCATCCAGCGAAGCTTCGTCAATGAACTCGTCGCACCCGTTCCTCATGACCGGCTGATTGCGTGGTATTACACGCCAATGGCGCTGCGCTTCAGCAGTCATCTGCGCTGCAATGTGTGTGTCTACGATTGCATGGATGAGTTGTCCGCCTTCCGCGACGCGCCCGCGGAACTGGCACAGCTGGAAAGAGCGCTGTTCCGCCGTGCCGATCTGGTCTTCACGGGCGGGCAAAGCCTCTATGAGGCAAAGCGCAGTCAGCATCGTTCGATCTTTGCGTTTCCAAGCAGCATCGACGCTGCTCATTTCAACATGGCGAGAGAGGGGGGCGAGGAACCATCCGACCAGGCAGCCATTCCCCATCCAAGGGTTGGCTATTTCGGCGTGATCGACGAACGGCTCGACATCGCCCTTGTTGGCCAGACGGCTGCCGCGATGCCCGACATCCAGTTCGTCATGCTTGGGCCGGTGGTCAAGATCGATCCGGCGACCCTGCCACGGGCAGACAATTTGCATTGGCTCGGGCCCAAGAACTATGCCGACCTGCCGAGCTATCTTCGTCATTGGGCAGTCGGTTGGATGCCGTTCGCGCTCAACGAGGCAACGCGATACATCAGCCCAACCAAGACACCCGAGTTTCTTGCGGCCGGACTGCCCGTGATCTCCACCGCGATCGTTGATGTCGTTCGCACCTACGGTGCGGCTGGTCTCGTCGAGATCGTCGACGCCGACGACATTGCGACCAAGCTTCGCTGCATGCTTGCCCGCCCCAGAGACCTGCAGGTGAGGGCAGTTGATGCCTATCTCGCCGACAAGTCGTGGGAACGCACTTGGGATGCCATGACCTCACACATCCACGGTGTCCAGGCGATGAAAACTGTCGTTCCGCTGCGCAGGAGAGCCTGACGATGTTCGACTGGCTGATCGTCGGAGCCGGCTTTGCCGGCAGCGTGCTTGCCGAGCGCATTGCATCGCAACGCCGCGAAAGTGTCCTGCTCATAGACCGCAGAAATCATGTCGGCGGCAACGCCTATGACTGCTACGACGAAGCGGGACTCCTGATCCATCGCTATGGTCCCCACATCTTCCACACCAACGCGCAATCCATCGTCGACTATCTGTCGCAGTTCACGGCGTGGCGGCCCTACGAACATCGCGTCCTCTCTTCGGTAGACGGCAAACTGCTGCCCATCCCGATCAATCTCGACACGATCAATCGTCTCTACGGACTTGATCTCACCTCCGAACAACTGGAAGAATTTTTCGCTTCGCGACGAGAAACGGTGGAGGAGGTCCGAACCGCCGAAGACGTGGTGGTCAGCACCGTGGGCAGGGAACTCTACGAAAAATTCTTTCGCGGCTATACTCGCAAACAATGGGGCGTGGATCCGTCCCAACTGAGTAAATCCGTAACGGCACGGGTGCCGACCCGCACCACCCGCGACGACCGCTATTTTGGCGATACGTTCCAGAACATGCCCGCCGGCGGCTATACGCGGATGTTCGAGCGGATGCTGGACAGGCCTGAAATCAAGGTGATGCTGCAGACCGACTATGGCGAGATACGCGACAAGATCGGCTTTCGGCAGCTGATCTATACTGGGCCGATTGATGAATATTTTGATTGGAGGCTCGGCCGTCTGCCTTACCGTTCCTTGCGGTTCGACCATGTGACAGTGGATTGCGAACAATTCCAGCCAGTGGCGGTGGTGAACTATCCGCAGACGGAAAACTACACCCGCGTCACGGAGTATAAGCATCTGACAGGCCAACGGCATCCGAAAACCAGCCTCACCTACGAATACCCGACCGATATAGGCGATCCCTATTATCCTGTTCCGAGAGCCGAAAACGAGGAGCTGTACAAACGCTACGAGGCAATGGCGGACGCCTGCCCAAACGTCTGGTTCGTTGGACGGCTAGCGACCTACCGTTATTACAACATGGATCAAGTGGTGGGTCAGGCCTTGGCCACATTCGCGAGGATACAGAAGACCCTGCCGGCCTCGGCTTCGTTGGAGGCGCCGACATTTGCTGTGCTCGCGCCGTAACCATTTGCCGGACGAAGCCGAACGCGATGCCGTTCTACCCGACAGGCCCATGCTGCACGCGTGATGGCCGGGCTTACGCGAACAGAAGGCGCTGGCGCGCCAGCTCGTCCGCAACTGGCTGCCGGATGCTGCGCGAACCATCCGCGTGCACGGTAGAAAACAAGCCGACTTCGGCGTGGCGGGAATTGTCCCAACCCGGATAGGCTGTCACGGGATAAATGCAAATGCCTTGGATGGGGACGCCCAGCTTCATCGCGGCGCGGACCTCATCGCAGACATAATGCAGCCATGCTGGCCCGGCGGATCCTTCGGACCCGGTTTCAGCAATGAACATCGGCTTGCGGAACCTGTGAGCGACCTCGAGCAACATCTCGGACAGCGCCTGATATTCATGGTGGCCCATGGGAATGGTCGGACCGTTTAGATACCATTGGTTGTGAGGATAAAAGTTCAGGCCAATCACGTCGACAAGATCTTGGCTGCCGCCCAGTTCAGGCTCGACCTGTCCCATCAGCATCTCATACGCCTCGAACTGACCTCGCCGGGCGTTCTGCGCGCGTTGCCGTTCCGCTCGGCTGCCGTCGCGAGGCGCGATATGGATCAGCGGCTCAGCCCAGACGAATCGACAGTCGGGGTCGGCCTGTCGCATTGCACGGATGCCCGCGACCGCTGCCTTAACGAGATGCCGTTTGAACCATCCGCGCTTCTTTGGGCCGACACGCGGGAAGTAGCCGACTTCGACGGCCCAGGCAAAGAACGAGATTTCGTTGATTGGACAAAGCAGCGGAGAGGTGCCCGTGAAGGAGCGATGGAACCGCACGGCCTCCGCGGCAAAAGCGGCGTAGGCGTCGATGAATTCCTGCGATCCCTGATCGATGTGATCGGGCGACCCGTAATGAAAAACATCCCAGATCACCTGCACGCCAACGGCACGAGCCGCTTCGATCATGGCCGCCCAACTCGACCAGTCATAGATGCCCGGCGCCGTTTCGATCAGGTGCCAGCGCAACCCGTCTCGGATCGTTCGAAGCCCGAGCTCGGCACAGCTCCGGTAGTCCGCCAAGGCATGGATGTTGTGCGAGGTAGCGCGAACAAGATCGAGCCGGACACCGTCGCTCCGCCTGTGGGAGGAACATTCAAAGCCGGCCATGAAGAAGCTTTCGAAGGTTCGGCCGACCGCTCGGTGTTGACCATCGTCTACCACATCCTGGACCGGGCCGGATCGTTCGGTGGGGGCCGGCCTGGCCATCATGCTCTCTCGCGGGTCTGGCGATTTGCCCGTAGCTCGTTACAGTTCACGGTGCTACGCGATTCGTCGACAGGATCGGCTTCAGGATGCCGACTGGCGCGAGCCTCTGCTTGGCTTCTGTCCTGCTCGTCCATGCCGCGCTTGGCTGTGTGCGGCCAGGCTAGCCTACCCGAGTGTGCCGGCTCCTTGATTGTCATTGATGCATTTCTCCGCTGGCGATCGGCGCCGGAGCTAAACCGCGAGCACAATGCTTTGTTCCGGCTGCGCCCGTTACGAACCCCATGCGGATGATTGTTCCCCGGCGCGTCGCAAACCCCACGGCGGGTCACCGCCTGCACGAGAATGGAACCGGCGACCGTCCCGGTAGTTGGGATGATTATCGGTCGGAGGTTTGTCCATGCTTTCCCCATCGAGGAACTCGCGCGTTCCGTCAGGGAGCGGCGCGCGATCCTGTTCGTTGGGGCTGGCGTGTCAATGAGTGTCGGCCTGCCCTCCTGGCGTAAGCTCATCGATCATCTGGTCGAGGACCTGGGCATCGATGACGGCATCATCGCGCCGTCGGACGTCAGCTACCAGACCCTGGCGGAGTTCTACCGGTTGAAGCGGGGCACCATCGGACCGCTGCGAAGCTGGATGGATCGGAACTGGAGTGTCTCGCATGAGAAAGTGAGACGTTCGGAGATCCACCGCCTGATCGTGGCACTGGACTTCCCGATCATCTACACGACCAACTACGATCG
This sequence comes from Mesorhizobium sp. B2-1-1, assembly GCF_006442975.2. Lineage (NCBI taxonomy): Bacteria > Pseudomonadati > Pseudomonadota > Alphaproteobacteria > Hyphomicrobiales > Phyllobacteriaceae > Mesorhizobium > Mesorhizobium sp. B2-1-1. The sequence continues at coordinate 309,332 of NZ_CP083955.1, forward strand.
CAACCTCGAGGTCGCCTTCGAAGTCCATAGCCGCGACTACGTGAAGGTGGCAAACGCAAAAGACATCGCCAAAGCCAGCAACGGGGTCACCCAGATCGTCAAATACCACGGCGACTTCGACGACGACTCCTCCCTCATTCTGGCCGAGACCGACTATTTCGACCGGCTGTCCTTCGATTCACCGCTGGATGTGAAATTCCGCGCGGATGCATTGGGGCGGACGATCCTTTTCATCGGCTACAGCATGTCGGATATGAACATTCGCCTGCTTTTGCACCGCCTGTGGCAGACCTGGAGGCTGTCCGGCTATGAGACCGACCGCCCCAGATCGTTCGTATTCATGCCTAGCCCGAGCGTCGTCCAGGAGGCGGTGCTGGGTCGATGGGGCATCGAAATGTTGAGCGAAGAGGCGGCTCAGCCTGAACAAGCGTTAGCAGCGTTTCTTTCCAAGCTGCTTGACGCCATGAGGGGTCCATGAGGGGGGACGAACCGGGCACCAGGGCCGCCTTGAGGGCGGGGTGAAGGCGATCACCCCGCGGGTCGCTTCATCTTGGTCTTGCGCCAAACAACCGCGCCCTGCCGAAGCGGATTGCACACGTTTCGCGCACGCGCGTCCAACTCGACATGGTCAGGATAAATACTGTCGAACAGAAGGAACATCTGGTTCTGCGGTCGGTTGGGCGAGATCAACGGAGATAATATGAGATGTTTTACACCGACAAGAAATTGCAATTCCCTGTGCGCGTGGAAACGCCCAGCCCGATCTTTGCTCGTGCTTTGCAGCAGGCGATCGGTGGCGTCGAAGGCGAGATACGAGTTGCGCTGCAGTACTTCTTCCAGGCCTGGGGCGCGCGCGGCCCAAGCAAGTATCGGGACCTGCTGCTGAACACCGCCACTGAGGAACTCGCCCACATCGAGATGCTCGCGACGGCCGTGGCGTTGAATCTGGAAGGGGCGCCGCTGTCTTTGCAAGAAGACATTTCAGCCGATACGATCGGCGGCTCCGTGTTGAACGGCATGAACTTCCGCCACATCCTTTCCACCGGACTCGCGGCATTGCCGGAAAATTCAAACGGCGTGCCCTTCAATGCTTCACACGTCTACGCCAGCGGCAATCTCGCCGCCGACATGATCGCCAATGTCACGGCGGAAAGCAGTGGCAGAGTGCTTGCCACACGCCTCTACAATATGACCGACGATCCCGGCATGAAGGAGATGCTGTCGTTCCTGATCGCCCGCGACACGATGCACCAGCAGCAATGGTTAGCAGCCATCGAGGACATGGGCGGGCTCGCGGCTTCACTGCCGGTTCCCAATTCCTTCCCCCAGGAACAGGAACTTCGCGACGTCAGCTATGCTTTCGTCAACTGTTTCGTCGACGGCGTGCCGCCGCCCGAGGGCCGTTGGTCGAGCGGCAAATCCATTGACGGCAACGGAGAGTTCACGACGGTCGCGGGCGAGCCGATGGGTGAGGAACCCATGCTTGGCTCCCCCCGCGTGGACAGCGGAGCACAGAGCGAACAGATCGGTTCTACCCGGGGCTCCAGTCGCGCCAGGGGGTCAGACGGTAACGGCGCTCGCGGCTAGTGTCATTCTCCAGCTTAGGCTGATGGCAACGCTTTCTCCCTCCAATCGTCGGAAAGCACCTATGGCGTCGCGCCTTCTGTTCAGGGTGAGAAGCCGTGTTGGTTCCCGAACTCACCACCTGGCCAAAGGACCTGCTGCCCATCAGTGGCCAGCGAAGCTCTTGTCACCGTCAATCGAACAAAACGATGAGGGGACGCGTGATCATGAGCCAGAAGATGGCGAGCACGGCGGCGAAGGCAGGAAAACCGAAGACAAACCACAACCGAAACAGCTTGTTGTACCGCTCCGGCGGCGGGTCGCCAGATGTGGCGGCGCGCGTCGCCAGATTGCGCATCTCCATCTGCATCCAAACGACCGGCAGCCAGAACAGGCCGGTCACGACATAGAGCACAATCGACAGCACGATCCATCCTTCCCTCAATGAATAGCCAGCCTGCCAGGCGAGGGCCACGCCGGTGATCGGCTGCGCGACGACGGCAGTCGCGGTAAAGAGGAAATCAGCGACAACCACGATGTGGGCAACTGCCGCGATTGTTGCGGCATTGCCGGTCCGGTGAGCGAGAAGCATGAAGAAGGCAATCCCCGCCCCTGTCCCAAGCAGCACGGCTGCGCCGATGACGTGCAGATATTTGACCACGAAATAAAGCATCAGCGCTCGTCCAAGATCGCCAGCGCAACGAAGTGCAAGGCGAGGATCGGCAGGATTTTCATCAGCGGGCCGAGTGGCTCGTTCCAGAGATCCGGGCGCAGGATGGTGCCGGCGATGGCGTAGGACAGCGAGATCGCGATCGCACCCCAAAGACCCGGGCGGCTTGTCGGCCGGAACGCGATCAGAGCGCCGACAGCCGCGTCGGCGATTGCACCGGCCACGACCGCGGCCTCGGCGTGGGGCGCCACCGCAGTGCCGATCAGCAGTTCGACGCCATTACGCCAGCCTGTCGTGAGCGAGATGATGCCGGTCATGATCCAGAAGAATGGCAGCACAACGAAGATCGCGGGCTTGATGAGATAGAGCCCGGCAAACCATCGCTCCTGGACCGTTGCCGGATCGGCCGCAAGTGCTGATGCGAGGCTTGCCGGGTGAATGCCTGTCGTCACAATCCAGGGCTGCGGATCACCGACAGCGCCTCGCGTGATTTCTTTTTTGCGCATTGCTGCGGATCGGCGGTCGCCAGCCGAGCCATCCAGCCAGATCGCCCAGACGATAGAGGCCTCTCGCCACCCAGCCGGGCAAGGTGAATATGGCTGCCTTCTTCCATCCAAACCACTGGCGGTAACGACTGACGAGCTCTGTCATGGTGAGCGCCTCCGGCCCCGCAAGCTCCAGCGTCAAGCGAGAAGGACTCGTGGGCAGGAGGAAGAAAAGAACGGTGGAGACAATGTCATCGAGCTGAACGACTTGCAGGCGACCGGTATTGGGCATGGCCGGCAACAATGGCAGCGCGGCCAGCCCACGCAACAATGCGCTTGCGCCAAAGACGCCGCGCCGCGCCACCGAGGGACGCAGGATCACCCAGCCGACATCGAGCGCCATCAATACCTTGTCGCCGGCCAGCTTGCTGGCGGAGAAGGCGGACAGCTGATCGCGGTCGACACCGATCGCCGAGAAATGGATGACCGTCTTGATGCCGGCCCGTTCGCAGGTCCTGAAGAGAGCGGAAGCGGCGATGGCATGGACCTCCTGAACCTTTTCCCGCGCGTTGTCCTGCAGAACGCCGGCGCAGTTGACGACGGCATCGACGCCTGAAAGAGGCGAACTCCAGTCCTCCGGTCGGACCGCCTCCGTCATGTCCAAAATGACGTCCGAACTTTTCGAAGAGCCGGCAGGTCGGGAGCGGCGGAGCACGCGCCGTACTTCGTGTCCCTCCGCCTCCAGGCGCGCGCATAGTGAGGCGCCTATCAAACCTGTAGCGCCGGTGACGAGGATCTTCATCCCGTGAGCCCGGCCTGCGGCGTCGCTCGAGCCGCCGGCGGCCTGTTTGCCGGCAGCACGCCTTGTTCGTCGAATCCCCATCTGTGGCAGGACCAGTACCATATCCGGTCGACCGGGTTCCAACCGTCGATGCAGCCGGCACTCGAACCGTCTGCCGCCTCGCTGATAGCGAGTTGCTCGCCATCATGGTTGATCACCCGGCCGTCGCCTGGGTCGATCTCATCGATCTCAACAGCTTTGGTGCGACGTTCGAACAGGAGCTGTCTTTTGCTCGACGCCGGTTCCGCGGACATAGGCGCGGCCGATGCTTGGTCAAGCGGCATGGGTTGCCGGACATCCATGACGGACCTCCTCGGCGTGATCCAGTGCGGATATCTAGGCCGCCTTTTGCATCGCTCTCTCGTTCACACCGGCCTCCCCGAGTTGCGTCAGTGCTTCATCGGTCGCCTTCTCCTCCTTGAGCGACTGTTCAAGCAGCGGAACGGCCTTTTTCAGCCCAAGCAAACCGGCCCAGGTGATCAGCGTTCCATATCGGGCGATCGATCTCATAATGCTCGACGGCTTGCGCGGCGGCCACGAGCCCGGCATCCAGGGCTGGAGCCTGTTGAAAGTCCTCCAGGATCTCCTGCCCTTCTTCTATGATGCCGTCGATTGCCGGGCAGGTCTTTCCCTGTGCCCGCTTGCCGAAGATCTCGAACACCTGCTGCAGGCGCTCGATCTGGCCTTCCGTCTCACCTCGATGCTTCTCAAAGGCAGCAATCACCTTTTCGGATTCAGCTCCCTTCGCCATCTTCTTCAAGGCGGAAGGATTTTGCGCTCGGCGTAGTAGATATCCTTCAAGCCGTCGTGGAAGAGATCCTCAAGTCCCTTTGTCTGCGAAGCTTTCTTGGTTGCCATCCTCATCTCCTGCTTGAAAGCGCGCCGGGCGGCACCCCGTTCAAACGAGGCGGCTCCTTGTTTGTTCCGCCGTTTTTCCCCAGCAGACGCCGGCACCCCGTCGGTTGCGAATAAGCGGCATCGACGGCAGTGCCTGAATGCGCACACAATAGGTGTTGTCTCGCCAATGCCGCATTGAGGCTCTTACGGCGCCAATGGGGGGCACCAGGATGCCGGGGAAGCGACGAATATCCCCGCGAGGGCTGCGCCACGCGCCATCCTGTACGACTGAACGACTGAACGACTGAACGACTGAACGACTGAACGACTGAACGACTGAACGAGGGCGGACCTGTTCACTCGTTTTGCGCAAGATAGCTGTGCATATCGGTTGCGGCGATCGCCGCGTGTCCGAAGGCGACCGCGACCTGGTTGATTTCGTCAACCACATCGCCTGCGGCGTAGAGGCCCGCAATTGCGGTTCGCTGGCGCGAATCCACGACAAGATTGCCGATTTCGTCACATTCCGCGCCGAGGTTGGTGGCCAGCTTCGATCGCATCGTGCAGCCCAATGCGGGATAGATGGTATCGAAAGACAGCGTGTTTCCGGCAACGAGCCTGATGGTCGCCTGATGGCCGGCAGAGCGGATCGAGCCCGGGAGGCACGCGTGCACCTTGATTCCAGCCTTTTTGAGCAAGGCGTCGGCGGCGGGGTCGAATCGAGTTGTCGTCTCGACCAACATGGTGACGTCACTTGTGTAGCTTCGCATAAACAACGCCATCTTCATTGCGTGATCTGCCGGGCCCATCACCGCAACCCGTCCGTCGATGACCTCGTAGGCGTCACAGATCGGACACAGCCGCAACGTGCCGGCCTTGATCATATCGGCGGCGTCGGGCGTGTCTGGAAGCGTATCGACAATACCGGTGGCCATGAGCACCGCGCGAGCCCGAATGGGAACCGATGCCGTGGCGATGAAATCGGTCCCACCCCGCTTAATGTCGTGGATCGTATCGTCCACGAGATCGACTCCGCTCAGCAGTGCCTGCTGCCGCAGACGATCAAGCAGCTCAACACCGGCAATACCGTCAGGAAACCCGGGACAGTTGTGGGTTACCGGTATCCACTTTGCGCGGCTTTGGCCGGCATCCACAAGGACGATCCGGCGCCGAAAACGCCCCAGGTAGGTCGCGGCGGTCAGGCCGGCCGGTCCGCCGCCGATGACCAGGCAGTCGTATGATTCGCCAGGACGGATTTCATCGTCTGAAACCACAAGAGAACTCCCGACATGAGCGCGTCATTCCTGGCTGCCACCGCTGAGCGCCTCGTAAACCTCAGAACGCAACCAAACGAAGATCATCGCTCAGTCCTTGAGGCAGCGGGATCCAGCACGTCCGCGACCGCGTCCTTCTTCGCGCGAGGAAGGAGCGTCATCAGAAGAATGAATGCCGAGAGAACGAGACAGGCGGCGTTTGTGATGATGATCGGCCACTCGCCTTTCATGGACCCGAAGATGAGCCAGAGGGCGAACCCTGCTGCCGTAATCGCATACATAGGCGCGGAGATACTGCCCGTGTCTCGCGTCTTTATGATCTTCCAGGCTTGCGGCGTAAAGCTCACCATCGAACATAGTGCCGCGAGATAGCCGACCAGTGTCTCAGTTTCCATGCAATCAAACCGTCGGCGCGCGGTTTTGTTCACGACGGGTGTCTCTAAGTTCAATTTGACCGCTGCCCTGGCACCCTGCAGATGGCTTAGGGCTTGGCCGTGGAGGACTGATCCGATTCGGGAAGTCGATCTCGAACCGCCTTTTCGGTAGTTTTTGCGGTGGCCTTGACGACCTCACCGACCTTACCGGCTAACGTGTCGGCGGTGCCGCTCGAGCCCTGCCGGTCCGCCTCGCTCTTGACTGTCTCGTAAGCTTCGGCAGCGATCTCTTTCGCTTGCTCCACGCCGTCCTCTAAAGCACTGTTGGCGCTGCCAAGTAGTTTGTCGCGGTAGCCGCCGAGTTGCTCGTCTTCCATGGTTGTGCGAGGCAGAAGCACGCCTATAGCCGTACCCGCCGCCAGGCCGAGGACGGCAAGTGCCAGTGGTTCGCGCTCAAATAGTTCCTGCGCGGTTCGACTCGCCTGCACAGCCATATCACTCGCACTGGAGCCAAGCTGCCCCACGGTGTTTACAACCTTATCCTTGGTCTCGCCAGCCGCAGTTGCGGCCGCTTCGCTTGCATTGCTCGCAATCGAGCCAGCGGTCGCGCCGGCATCCGAGAGCATCTCTGCGACCGCCGATGGTCCACCATTGGGGATCTCTTGTCCGGAACTCGGCCCTTCCGCAGCCCCCGTCACATCGCTGACCCCGAACGTCCCCCCATCCGTGTCGGCCTGATTGTTGACAGCCTGGGTTGCAGGAGAGCCACCCGCCGAAGCACCGCTGCCAAGCATCAGCCAAGCCAGGCCGGTCCCAACCAGCATCAGGGCCAAAGGGTTGTCGCTGACTTGGGTCTGGAATCTGCTGAGGGCGGCGGTCCCTGCGCCGCCAGAAAACAACCCGGTGAATTCGTCGATCAACTGACCGGGTGTCATTTTGCTGCGGATGGATTCGGCGGTATCGACGACCGCTGCGCGGGCAATCTCGGCTTCGCGTTCGAGTTCGGCTGCCGATTTCTCGCTCATCTCATTTGTCCTTTGATCACACGCGCATCGCTGTTGAGTTGTTCTTGTGTGCGGTCAGGAGCCAATCCGGAAGGCGCAATGCCGGCCATTCCCGTGCGAAGGAGAATCACCCCCAGGATCGCCACGACGACACCGACGAGCAGCGAGGCCCACCCGGCCCCCAGACCCGCCTTAGCCAAAGCGATCACGAGCGCTTGGAGCAGTACCACCAGCGATGCCAGCAAGCACACGGCACCGCCTACGACTTCGACCACGCCGTGCCCGGCTTTGCTGACGTTTTCGGATATTTCGGCCCGCAGAAGCCTTGTTTCGGTCTGTAGCAGGGTCGTCACTTGCTGTGTAAGGTCGCTCACAAGGCTCGCGAGACTGCGGCCGTCCTGATCGTTGTTCATCGGTCATGCTCCGTGCTCGGCCAAGAAAGTGGCTGCATTCGTTATGACGTGAGGTCGTCCCGTGGAGAGCTGCCTGTGGTCTTCGGGCGCGTTACAGTCTTTGGGGCGCCACTGCTTTTCAGCCGACCGTCCGCTTCGCTCGAATCAGCGGGTTGCGAGCTTTTGATGAAGCGTCCCAGAGCCAAACCGGCGAAAACCGACCCGGCGATAAGCACTCCAGAGTTTTCGCGCCCGAAGGACCTGACCTCGCCTAAGACTTGTTCGACTGGTTTGTCCCGCAAAGAGGACGAGAGGCGCTCCAGCCCGCCAGCGGCAGTAAGCACGAACTTCGAAACGGTGGCTTGATCGCTGTTGGCCAGATGCTCACTTGCTGCCCGCAACGCGCCCCCAAAAGCGGCTAAGCTCGCGCTCATGTCGCGCTGCGTTTCCTGCGCCTTCCCTGACAAAGCCTCCTGCGCTTCCGACGCGTACTCGCCAGCTTTGCTGACGACTTCGTCACTGGCGTCGTGAATCAACCGGGTGGCATTTTGGGTTTCTTCCTGGAGCCGGTCGGAGAGCTCGCTCTTTGCCGTATCGAAATCGGATGCTGGACGTCCTGGATCGCCTTCGCGTTGCATAATGGCTCCTAGTGAAAACCGAGGAAGGAGAGAATTGCCAGCACGACGACAACGAGACCTATGAGATAAATGACGCTGTTCACGGCCTGATTTCTCCATTTTCGTCGAAAGCAAACACGCTGAACCGCGCGATGTTCCATCAGCCAAAACTTTTTTAGCTCCCTTAGATTTAAAGACCCCCTGCGTGGGTTGATCGTGCGAGTTGAACGCGAGCACGTCGCCATGTTTGGAGCCCAAGGGTTACTCGTCACCGGTGCTCTTTTGGCTATCCAGTCTGTGGAAACGGCTGGCAAGACTAACGCCTCCCCCGGCTGTCATTCGACCTTCCGCGGGCTCAATCTCGAGGAGCCCTAGGCCGAGCTAAGCCCGTAGCCTCGTTCGAAGGTCAGGCGATCAGGCGCCGGAACAACCTTGTGGCGTCTCAGTTCGGATGGCGAAAACGGTGAGCCTTTTGGGTGCGACGTCCCAGCGGCGATTCGCCAGTCGCCGCAACCTACGCAAGGAGCACGGCAGCTTGTCTTTCCGGTTTCAATTCTCACTGAAACGATCATCACGCGTCTGGGTCGGCGGCCTGGTTGCGGCGGTGGCCTTGCTAGCGTTGAACAATCGAGCAGCGACCAAGCAAGCGCTTTCCGTCCGCGCGAAAGGAAGGACCATAGAGGTCGACGGTGTCCGCCTTCGATATGTCGAGGCTGGAAGCGGCAGGGACCTGGTTCTCCTGCATGGGAACGGTTCCGCCGCTGAGGACTTCCAAACCAGCGGTCTAGTCGACAAAGCAGCCAAGCGTTATCGCGTTATTGTATTCGACCGCCCCGGGTTTGGCGGAAGTACTCGGCCGCGCGGTCGCCTATGGACCGCCGCGGCCCAGGCAGATCTGCTCCAGAGCGCCACGCAGAGGATCGGGGCAGACAATCCCATCGTTCTTGGGGGGCATCGATCGCCCTCCAGTGGGCGGCCCGGTATCCGGACGAGATTGGTGGCGCGGTTCTCCTCTCCGGCTATCATTTCCCCTCCGCAAGGTTCGATGCCATGCTTGCCGCCCTGCCGGCACTGCCAATCGTGGGAACCATCATTTGCCACACCATCCTGCCGCCTGTCGTCAGGCTGATCTGGCCCGTTTTGATGCGCCGCCTGTTTGGGCCGCAACCTGTCCCGCCAGAGTTTTCAAATGCTTTGCGAGATCTGGTCAGCGCACCGTCGCACTTGCGAACGACTGCCGCGGAATCTGGTCTGCTGATCCCCGTTGCCGCGTTGGCTCCCAAGACCGCAGGGAGGACAAACGCGCCGATAGGTATCATGGCCGGGGACGCGGACAGCCTGCTCGACACCAACTATCATTCCCAACATTTGCACGCGGTCCTACCGGGCTCGATGATGCGCATCGTCGCGGGTGCCGGTCACATGGTTCATCATGCTGCGCCGCACCTTGTGCTCGAGATGGTGGACAGCATCGCGGCAGCCGGATCGCTCTCACCTGAAGAAGCTGCTTACTATGCTCCTGCACCGCGCGAATGACTCGGGCGGTAGCCCCGAGCCCGGGCGGCCAATCGATCTTTTCTGATCCAGGCACAGAGTCGTTTTGTCATAATTCGAAGAAAGCTTTTCGGGTCTTTGAATATAGTCTCTTCCGAGATCATCTCGTCATGGGTCCGCAACTCGGTAAGCAGCATTCCCTTGCCATAGGGCTGTATCACGACTTCGCGCCCGCGTTGGTACAGCACCACGCAGGACCGCGCCGCCACACCCTTGGCCATCGCTTCGCGCAGCACGGAGAAGGCCTCGGTGGAAGCACCGTCGGCAGGGATCAGGTAATAAGGCTTTTCCAGGTAGCGCGTGTCGATATCCTTGATGGCGACAAACTCGTCGACCTCAAGCGTGTGCTCAGACGTCATCTTTAGCTTTTTGATCTCGTCCGGTTCGACCTTGATGAAATCGCCCGCGTCTGCCTCGTAGCCTTTGACTTGGTTTTCGCTATCGACGACATCGCCCGTCTCTTCGTCAACATAGGCAGCCTTGACAGGCAATCCATCTTTCCGATTCAAAATCTTGAAGTGGATTTTCGATGCCTCGCTGGTTGCACCCACAAGCTTCACTCCGCACGACACGGACCCGACTTTTAAAATCCCTTTCCAAACTGCTCGTGGGGCTGCCATGCAGTCCTCCTGTCGGGCCGATCCTCGGCACAAACGTCAGCCAGATCGTTATGTTCCGCCCGCCTGACTTGGATTGCCGCCGGCGACTGTGCCTGGGTTGAGTGGGCCTGATCCAACGACACATGCTCCAAGGAAATGAGGCGCTCATGCCACCGCGGACTGAACGTCAGGCCAACGCACGATTTGGACCAGAAACTCGATTGCGATCGTACGCGATAAAAAAATCCTGCCTCACAACAAAATCCAGCTTGGAACCTTCTGAAATCGCCAAGGTTCGGACAGAAAGGCCCCGAACGGATACACGAACATGGCACGCTTCTTTTTTGATCTTACTGAAAATGGAAACGTTACTGAAGACAACGAGGGGAGCGAACTTCCCGATACGGAGACCGCTACAGATGAAGCTGTAAAGGCTTTGACCGAAATAGCGAGAGAGACACTCCCCCATGACGGCAATGAGTGCGAACTCGCTTTCATCATACGCGACGAGGAGCGACCAATAGCAGAGGCAGTTATACGGTTCGAACTTCGCCCGCTTTAAAGCGCTCCCCGGGCTGAAATCCATCGATCTGGCGACGCTCTCGGCAGGCGATCCTTGTCTGGTCGGAGAGTGTCCTGAAGCGCTCCATGTCGTTTCGGATTGCACAACTGCATCAGCCTCCACTACCATCAGAACCTCCCGTTTCGCTAGCGACTCCTCATCCGCGTATCCTATCGCGGCCTTCGACCGGCAAGTCGCCAGGCCCATTTGCGGCGTTGACCGTCTCGCTTACCGAACACCTCTGATAGGTATGTCTCATTGGGTGAGCCATTCGTGATGAAGGTCCGTCAGCGCTCCTGAGGCTGCATGGATCGAAACGCCAACCGACCAGTTAAGTGGGTCAGGTGGAGACACGGAGAGAGCTATGCGCCCAAACACCTCAGGCAATGACATGGGATCCGCCACCCCAACCACACCACCCGCGGACGGCCTCGCTCCTGCCTTGGCCCGCAACATCGAAGCAATCGTTCAACGACGGAAGCGCGATGCGAACGCTGCCACTGCGGAGCAACGCGCCGCGGGAGCAATTAGCCAGTTCGCAGGCAGCATGATGTTCGTCTATATCCATCTTGTTTTCTTTGGGGGCTGGATCGTCCTCAATATCAAGCCCGTCGGCTTTGTTCAGCCTTGGGACCCATCCTTGGTTATCCTGGCGATGATTGCATCCGTGGAGGCGATCTTTTTGTCCACCTTCGTGCTCATCAACCAGAACCGGATGGCCGCTGAGGACGATGCGAGAGCAGACCTCGATCTTCAGGTCAGCCTGCTCAACGAACACGAGACGACCAAGCTCATCAAGATGGTCGAGGAGATTGCCAAGCGCATGAATGTTGCCACGGAAGCGGACGATGAATTGAAGGAACTGAAGCGCGACGTGGCACCTGAAGCTGTTCTCGACAAGATTATGGAGGCAGAGGAGTAGAGGAGGTGTCGCCAGTATCTCACCGATAGGCGAAACCGTGTCGATGAACGCTCGTTTGCTGTCAGCAGGGCTGGCGGGTACAAAGTAGCCGCAGACAAAGACGATCCCTTCGCACACTTGCCCCCTCCGACATGGCTCCCTGCGTCGCAGCCGCTATACCTGGCACGACATGTGTCTCGTCGGATCCATTCGGTATCCCACACTGCACCTTTATCAGCGGCCTCCCTTCGCCGCTGCCATTGCCGGCAGAAGCTGGCATTGGTCGAATTCGATCTGGCTTACATCAGCGGCCAGATCGTCGACCATCAGAAGACTGTGCAACTCCTTGAATGGGAGATCGGCTCCGGCCGGGATCCGGATGTCCAGCATTTCGCCTCCGATATCCTGCCGGCCGTACTGGAGCACCTGCGAATGGCGCGGGACGTCCGCAGCAAGCTGGTGAACCCGGCATTGGCCGATGCCTCGGGCCAGAGCAAGAAGTGACCGTCGCGTCGGCGGTCAATCCGCGCGTCGACAGCCTCTGGCCGAGCCTGCCATAGCCCGGGCGGAACCATCCTCTCCACTCGCGGTTTGGGCAGGCAACCCAAGGGAGACCTTCATGACACAATCGCGCGATTGGTTGATACAATGGCTGAGGGACGCTCACGCTATGGAGGAGCAGGCGGAGACGATGCTCTCCGGGCAACTGTCACGCCTCGAGAGCTATCCGGAGCTCGGCGACCGCATCCGTCAGCATCTCGACGAGACGCGACAGCAGGCCTCACGGCTGAGAACCTGCCTTGACCGGATCGGAGAGGGATCTTCCGCGATGAAAGACGCAGGTGGCAAGCTCACCGCCATGGCCCAGTCGATCAGCGGCGTGTTCGCCGGCGACGAGGTGATGAAGGGGTCGCTCGCCAGCTATACTTTCGAGCATATGGAGATTGCCTCCTACATGATGCTCATCGCCGCGGCCCACGCCGAAGGGGAGGCCGAGGTGGCGCGTGTCTGTGAGCAGAATCTGCGCGAAGAGGAAGCGATGGCGGATTGGCTCAAGAGCCACCTCGCCGAGACGACGCAGATGTTCCTGTCTCGCGCCGCGGCCGACAGCGATGCCGCGAAACGGTGACGCCCAAATGGCGCGGGCGGACTTTTTTTCTGACGATCGGGTCCGCGGGCGGCTCTTGCGCCGGCCGCTGGGTCTTAGGTCGCAGCTAAGAGCCCGCTTCTCCTCCCACAAGAGCGGACTCTTGTCTCGAGTTTATGATCGGCCGCGGATTCGTCAGGGCACGGGTGGGGCAACATGAAGCGACTTCTGTCAGATCTCGCCGCAATGGCTGAGCCCGGCTTCTGGATCGCCTTGGGGCTTTTGGCGCTGCCTTACGCAAGTGGGCGTATTCGTCCTCATTAAGACATGCCGGTGCCTCTGATCGCTCAGGCTTCCAGCCGCCCATGCGCGGACCTTAATACACCATCGTTGAGAGCACTTTCGGGTCTCACTGTCATGATCGCAAAGGGGCCGCGTGACCGACGAGGTGGGGATGCATCGACCGATGAAGTTGCAGGGCGCGTGTTGAGCAATCCGCTCGGTGTTATTGCGGGGTTGCTCCCATTCTTGCGCGTGGCGCACCATATTAGCCATTTGACGGGCGCAGATGCCGTTTGCGGGGACTCGCCCACCAAGAGGCTCTAGAGTTGCGAGTGTAGTCTGCTGGCCAGCCAGTCCGATACTTTTTCGGTCAGGGGGCGCGCTTCCCATTCGCCCAAACTGATCTGCCTTGATCGCGCAAGATCCTGGCTGAACAGGTCGATCTGCGTTTTGGCAAAATCCCGGCCGTAGACATTCAGCGTGGCTTCGTCGTTCAGCCGCAAAGAGCGCTCGTCCAGGTTGGCAGAGCCAAAGCTCGTCCAGACGTCGTCGACGATCAGGAGTTTGGGATGATACATCGTTGGCTGGAACTCGAAGATCCGGACCCCAGCTTTGAGCAAGTCGCCCCAGAAGTACCGCGAGCCCTTTCGGACCAGGGGCACGTCTGTGAGCCAGTTGGGCACGATCACGTCGACTGCTACCCCTCGTTTCCTGGCGTCCAAGATCTGCTGCAGGGCAATATCGTCAGGCACGAAATAGGCCATTCCGATGCGAAGATGATCCCTGGCGGCAGCGATCGCCGCCAGGGATCATCAGTTCCATGTTCTCCGAGCCATTTGGCTGCGATGACAGGATCAGCTGAGCGCTAAGCGACCCCGCAGGTTCGGAGGGTGGGTAGAACTTCTCACCTTGCAATGTCTCGCCGGCCGTCTCCAACCAGTTTTCCGCGAATGCCGCCTGGAAGGCAGACACTGCGGGTCCTTTGACTTGATAGTGCGTGTCGCGCCACTCATCTGGATTGCGGGCGTTTCCGAGCCAGTTGTCGGCAATACCGACGCCGCCGGTGAACGCGACCAGCCCGTCAACGATGAGCAGCTTGCGATGGGTCCGGTTGTTTACACGATCCAACGTATACCAATGAATAGGTCTATAGCGCTGGAACCGCACGCCGGCGCTTGTCATGATCTCGATCAGGTCTTCATCGAACGGCAGGCTGCCGACCCAGTCAACGAGCACACGGACCTCGACACCCTCCCGGGCTTTGGTTGCCAACGCGGTCGCGAACTCATAACCGACGGCCCCCGACCAATAGATATAGGTCTCGAAATCAATTGTAGACCGAGCCGCATGGATTGCCTGCAGCATTGAAGGAAAGATCTCATCTCCGTTGACAAGGGTTTGTACCGCGTTTGAATCGAACAGCTGTCCTTGCGAATAACTGCTCATGCTCCTTGCAAAATCGGGATCCGACGCGTCGAAACGGTGCGGGACAAGCGCTCGCAAAATGCGTGGCTCTGGTGCCAAGTTTATGCTGAGCAACGTGATCAGGCTGGCGATGACGGCAACGGCCACGTATTTGAGGCTGTTAAGCAGCCTTCCCCGGTTTACGCCAAACCTCACTGGGTCCGCACCCGCCCGTAGCGCCGCGAGTCCGCATGGCACATCTCAATCGCCCTGCTGTTTACGAGTGCGATGCTTTTCGATTTCCTCTGGTTCCTCATCATCGATTCTGGTGATGTTCGATGCCGAGCTATTCGTTCGCAACATCTCATCCAGCTTGGCATGGATCGCCTGCGTGTCGCGATGTTCTGCGCGTTGAATGAACAGTGTCATGGCCCAGGTGAACAGGGTCGCCGCGCCGTGCCAGTTCAAACTCGCCCTGTCGAGAAATAGCCAAAGGGCCGTGTAAGCCAGCAGCACCAGGAATGCTGCCGGCCGAGAGGTCAACGTGCCAATTGAGGTGAGCACGCTCGTGATCGGGTGATTTGCCATCATCAAGAACTTTCGACTGCAACGCGGGTTCCCATTCTTGGGCCAAGCTCGCGAACGTGCTTGAAGGGTTTTGCCGCAAGCTGATCCGACATCTTGGGCGGCCACAGTTTTGGACGAAGCCGGAACTTGGCGACGATGGTCGGATGCGCTGGCGTGAAGGTGTCGTTCCACGGCAGATATGAAGCCTTCTTCATGTGTGGCGGAACCTTCGGCGTCGTGCAGCTTTACGTTCTTTAGGTGGAGATCATGAGGGGAGATGTAGCTCGTCTTCGCTGGCGTGGTGGTGTGCAGCACGCGGGCGAGCGCGCGGTGACACCACTCTGATGTCCGCGCGAAGAAATGGATCGCTAGCTTGCCGCCTTCGACCCGCGGACAGTCGTACCATCCTAATGGTCCGACACTCGGCGATTCTCGGAACGTGACTACTTCCAAGTGATGGGGCGAGGTATGGCACGCGATACAACCTGACCTGAGCTTTTGAGCCCGCTCGATATTAAGGAGGTAACCCCTTGCCAGGTGAGACGATACTGCCGAACAGATCAGGTTTCGATCTCTCCGTGTTGTTCAAGGTGCTGGAACGACGGGACGATCTCACGGCCCAAGACCGGGCAGTACTTAAGGACGGCCCCTGGCGCGTGCGTGACTACGAAGTCGACGACGAAATCGTCGTGGAGCACTCCGAACCCAAGGAGAGCTGCGTTATCGTCTCGGGGATCACGGGAAGAAATGTCACCTTCGCCGACGGCAGGCGTCAGATAACGGCCCTCCACATTCCAGGCGACTTCGTTGATCTGCATGCATTCCTGTTGCACGTTATGGACCACAACGTCGTTGCTTTGGCGCCAACTCGCATGGCGTTCATCGGGCATGATACGCTGCATCGGATCACTGAGACCCACCAGCATCTGTTCCGCGTGCTGACAACGGTATTGGCGGTGGATGCCGCCATTCAGAGGGTTTGGATCGCGTGCCTCGGGCGCCGGTCCGCAGAGGCCCACCTGGCGCACATCATTTGCGAGATGTTCCTGCGTATGGAGGTCGTCGGCTTGACCCGGGAATGGTCATTCGAATTTCCTGTCACGCAAAGCATGCTGGCGGATACGGTGGGGCTGTCGATTGTCCATCTCAATCGGACGCTTATGGCATTGCGCCGTGCTGGCCTTATCACCTGGCAGCGTAAGGTCGTGACCATCACGAACTGGGATCGCTTGGTGCGAGCCGCCGAGTTCGACGCGACTTATCTCAACCTTCGCAAAGAGCCGCGATAGAGACTTTTACTCGCGTGCTTCGTCACCTCCCAGCAGCAATGATGGCCCAAGCAATGGCGCACGGCACGCTCGGCTTGAGAGGCAGGTGGAGGACCCCAACGGGCAAATTGCCGACGCACTCCTCAACCACCTCGGCCCGTGCACAATCGTGCTAACGGATAGTGCTTCGGCCGCACGGCAGGCGATTTTCTTCAGGCTCCTCTGCTGCAATTGAACCTATCCGGGCGGCCCTCAAGCACGCGATCCGCGGTGTTCATGCATCTTGGGCTAAGGGATCTGATGCGTCTGGCGCCGATTAAAGCGGTCAGTTTGGAACTTTTCATCCCCACAAGCGTTCGAAGGGGCTTGTGGGGACGGGGTGCCAAATGAAGCAAGGGATTCTTCCTGCTCAAGTCGACGAGGTAGCCTCTCTCTCGGAGGTTCCCGATCCGATACTCACCAATGAGTTTGAGGATTTCTTCGAGAATGCCGCCATCGCACTTCACTTCGTCGGGAAAGATGGCACCATCCTGCGTGCCAATCGCGCGGAATTGCAAATGTTGGGATTCACGGCCGACGAATATGTAGGCCGCAACATTCGCGATTTCCACGCAGATCAGGTTGCTATTGGAGACATATTGGACCGCCTGTCCCGGCGGGAGGAACTTAAAAACCACCGCGCCCGGCTGCGTGCCAAAGATGGCTCGACCCGCTGGGTGGAGATAACCTCCAACGTTCGCGCATTGGGTGACCGCTTCCTCAATACCCGCTGCATCACCATCGATGTGACTGAAACGGTCAAGGCGCAGGAGCTTATCCGCGAACAGGAGCGGCGCCTTGCCATCACCTATGAGAACGCTGCCGCTGGTATTGTGGAAGCAAACGCCGAAGGCCAACTGCTGCGGGTAAATTCCCATCTGTGTGACCTTTTGGGCTACACGCAGGATGAGCTGATTGGACGATCGATTTTTGACCGCACCTTTCCCGCCGATGCTGAAGCAGATCGCGAGCAGTATCGACGGCAAGTGGCTGGCGAGATCGACAGCTACACACTTGAAAAGCGATTTGTTCGCAAGAATGGATCAGTTTTTTGGGCTGTTGTGAATTCGTCGAGCGTTCATGACTGCGACGGGTCATTTCGATACGCTGTACGTGTCCAGCACGATATCAGCGAGCGCAAGCGGGTTGAGGCGGCGCTTGCCAAACGTGCCGAGGAACAGGGTGCGATACATCGATTCACCGAAATGCTGCAGCATGCGCGCACGCAAGAGGATGTGTATGCGCCGGCGCTCGATGCAATCCAACGTGCGCTCCAATGCCAGCGTGCTTCGATATTGCTGTTGGATAAAAACGGGCGCATGAAGTTTGTGGCTTGGCGTGGCCTGTCCGACACTTACCGCGTAGCGGTGGAAGGACACTCGCCTTGGTCAGCGGAGAGCCAAGATCCGCAGCCGATCTGTGTTGACGATGCACACCAAGCGGATTTGCCGGAAGAATTGAAACAAGCGATCCAGACTGAGGGCATTGGTGCGGTCTACTTCATTCCGATCACACAAGGTGGACGGCTTCTGGGCAAATTCATGGCCTACTTCGACCAGCCTCAAGAGCACTCGGAACAGCAGATTGAAACGGGTCGGACCATCGCTCGTCAGCTCGGTTTCGGTATCGAACGCATAAAGGGCGAAATTGCTGCTCAAAGGCTGGCAGCAATCGTGGAGTCTTCCCATGACGCGATCGTCAGCAAGGATTTGAATGGGATCATTTTGACATGGAATCGCGGGGCTGAGCGCCTGTTCGGCTATTCGGCCTCGGAAGTGCTCGGCAAGCCGATCACGATCATCATCCCTCCGGATCGGCTGCAAGAGGAGCCGCTCATCCTGGGTCGAATACGCAAGGGCGAAATTGTCGATCATTTCGAAACAGTCCGGCGCCACAAGGATGGGTCGCTAGTGGACATTTCTCTGACTATATCGCCTGTCCGAGACGCAGCGGGCCGTATCGTTGGCGCCTCCAAAATTGCCCGGGATATAACTGCGCAGAAAATTGCGGAAGCAAAGGTGCGCGACAGTGAACGTCACCTTCAGGATCTTCTCGCGGCCATCCCTGCTGCAATCTACACGACCGATGAGCAAGGCAAGATCACCTATTTCAATGAGGCAGCGGTCGAACTCGCCGGCCGCACGCCGGTGATCGGCAGTGATGAATGGTGCGTCACCTGGAAGCTCTATTGGCCAGATGGAACGCCACTTCCTCACGACCAGTGTCCAATGGCTGTTTCCCTTCGTGAAGGGCGGCCGGTCCGGGGAGTTGAGGCGATTGCCGAGCGGCCGGACGGCACGCGGATTCCATTCATTCCCTATCCGACGCCGATGCGGGATGCAGCTGGAGCAATTGTCGGCGGCATCAACATGCTGGTCGACGTCAGCGAGCGCAAGCAAGCTGAGACACAACAGCGGATCCTGCTTAACGAACTCAACCATCGCGTTAAGAACAACATGATGATGTTGAAGTCCTTGCTTTCGGTAGCGGCCAGGACCAGTCAAAATTCGGAGGCTCGCAAGACGCTCGACGAGGCGAGCAAGCGAGTGGCAACCATGGCTGCGGCTCAACGTGTTCTCTACGACACCCCAGACGCATCCAATTTCAGCGCGCCACTTTTTCTCGGGGCCATTTGCGAAACGACAAAGCAGGTGTTTCCAGCGAACGTCCAACTCATTTGCGACGCCGATCCCATCCAGTTGCCCAACGATATCGCGATGCCGCTTGCGCTCATACTCAATGAGCTTTTGGTCAATGCCGTCAAACATGGATCTGCGGGCAAGGCAAGCATCATTCGGGTTGGGATCAAGCAGCACGGTCAAAAGCAGGTGTTGACGGTAGAGGATGAAGGTTCAGGTTTCGATCTGAGGGCGGTGCGTCCTTCCTCGTCAGGTTTGCGGTTGGTTGAGGGGTTGGCGCGACAGATTGGTGGGATTTTCGAAGTTGAGCGAGATCCGTCTCGTTGCATCGTGATTTTTTCTCAGGCTCCCGGGGAGAACGGCTTTGACCTTAAAAACGGCAATGTTTGAGACAGGCCGAACGGGGGAGTCGAACCAGCCATTCAGACCTCAGTTGGTTTTCTCCAGAGATGATGGGATTGGAGCAGAAGCGAGAATTTCCGGCAAACCATGCATCATGATCGTCGAAGACGACTACCTCATAGCCCTCGATGTCGAGGCTAGTCTTAGCGATGCCGGTTTTGTGTTGGCTGGGATAGCCAGCACAGCCGAGGAGGCGATCATAATTGCGCGCTCGGCTCAGCCTGCGATTGCCCTGATGGATATCCGCTTGCTTGGCAAGCGGGACGGAATTGACGCAGCGTTGGAACTCTACCGGGACTTCGGCATACGGTGCATCTTCGCAACCGCGCACGCTGACCGCGACGTAAAGCTTCGAGCCGAAGCGGCAAGACCACTCGGCTGGGTTCAGAAACCCTACTCTACGGCGATGCTCATCGAAGCCATCCAAAACGGTTTGCAGGAGCTCGACAACAAAGGCTGAGCGTCACAGCCGGCAGCCAGTGCTGGCGAAGCCCTGGCTTTGAAATTAACGGACGTAATCTTCGTTGCTATCGCGAATTGGTACGCTCCAAGCTGGCCGGCTGATCGATTGCGACTGTACGCATACAGACCACCGGATCCATTTTGCCTGGCCTGACAACCCAGGAGGCCTGGTATCAGGCCAATAGCATGGGCCTGCAATCATACCGGGTTTGGTTAGATACCATAGTGCCGACAAATCTCTCCGTCACTTCGACCGAAGTCCGGCTTCGGGCCGTGGCCATGGAACTGCCGAAGGGCATCGGCACACCACGGCAGCGCGATTGGCTACTCGGAGTATGTCGCAGGGATTTCCGATGTGAGCTTCTTCGGCGAAGCCGCCAAACGCTGTCTCGACATCGTGCACGCAAACACGCCCGCATGGAAGGACACCTTACGATGGACGTCGCAGAGTGGGTTA
Organism: Mesorhizobium sp. B2-1-1; assembly: GCF_006442975.2. NCBI lineage: Bacteria > Pseudomonadati > Pseudomonadota > Alphaproteobacteria > Hyphomicrobiales > Phyllobacteriaceae > Mesorhizobium > Mesorhizobium sp. B2-1-1. The sequence continues at coordinate 329,612 of NZ_CP083955.1, forward strand.
GCCAATCTCCCGACCGTCAATATCGGCCCGTGGTGGCGCGACTACCATAGATCGCTGGAGAGGCTGCACACCGGCTATGCGCGTTCGATGTCCTGCCCGTCTCTCGGCGATGTCTGCTCCAGGACTGCTCGCCCTCTTCCTGACCGGCGCTTTTTCGGTCGGCAGTTAGAGCTCGGGGCCGTTCGGCACGGAGCCGCTCTTCTTGAACGGATGCCATCGACGACCGCTTTCCAGACGCAAGCGAAGGTGCTCCCGCTGCCCGACCTGAACGTCGCGGACCGTCAGTCGGAAAGGACCGACGCATCCGGCTCGGCTGCTAGCCGAGCGTGCGAATCGGAACCAAAGTTTGAGGAGCAAGTTTGGCCGTGAACGCCGAAGTTTGGCACAACCATCCAAGGAAGGAGAAGCCGATGAAAGCGCAATGCGGGCCGGCGGCAGTTTGCCGCTGCTTTGGTTTTGTTGAGCTTGCCGGCGATGGCCCAGACGAGCGGGACACCGGACCTTAAGCTGCCAACGCAGCAGTCTGGATCCACGCCGCCCCCCGGCCCCACCGGACATATCGACGACCAGACGCGTGAAATGATGCGCCAGATGATAGACGAGATGTTGCAGGAAAAGCTGCAGGGAGATGGCGGTCCCGAAGGAGGACCTCCGCACCGCAAAGGTTGGCACCGGGACATCGCACAAGGGCCTCGCGAGGCGGGCAGGATATCTCGAAAGGCTGATCGCATGGGGCCCCGCATGATGTACTTTGCCCGTATGCAAATAATGTTTGCGATAATGGACGCCGACGGCGATGGAGCCCTTTCGCACAGCGAGATCCAGGATGTGATCGGGCGGATATTTGACGCCGTCGACGAGAACGGCGATGGCAGGATTGACCTCGAGGAGATTCAATCCTTCTCACAGGGTCGTGGAGGTGGAGACATGCAGTAGCGCCCAAAGGGGCGCCTGGCTCCTGTTCCTGGCCGCCATACTCGCCCGACCTCAACCCGATCGAGATGGCCTACTCAAAACTCAAGGCGCACCTGCGAAAGAAGGCGGCCAGAACCTTCGACACGCTTTGCGAGGCTCTCGGCGATATCTGCCACCTGTTCGAGCCAGCCGAATGCAGAAACTTCTTCAAAGCGGCCGGATATGAGGCCGATTAATCGCGACACGCTTGAGGCAGAAAAATTGCGCGGGCGCCAAAGCTGTCCGGTCTCGGCCCGCCAAGTCCCGGGAACATGGCCGCGAAGAGGACCATTTGTTCACCTGACCTGCGGCGGGAGGTGGCCATGCGCGGCCTGCGGCAGCTCTCTTTTGGCATGAGAAGCCCGGTCACAGGTGCTTGAACCGCGAGCGGCAAGGACGGCTGATCAGGCGATGAGGCGGAGAGATTCGGACGTTCCCCTCAATCCGCCATGCCGGCCTCATGGGGTACTATTGCGTCGAGGATTGCGTTGTACAAACTGACGGTATCTTCCTCGATTTCTGTGCTGCTGATGCCAGCCGCTTTCGCATCCGAAAAAAGCTTCTGGGTGAGTTGGGCAACCGAGGTGACATCCGCCCCGACTGTTTCCGGGACGTTGCTTGATATCCATTTGTGAAGGAAGTTGGTTCCACGCGTGCTCATCGAGAAAACAACCACCAGATGAACAGCGCGCAAGCCCCAACCACAACCGCTGAGACCGCTATCAAAATGCCCCTGCCGTTCTGCCATCCGGGCGGCGGCGGAGGCACCACCTTTTCAGGCTTGGTTCGATCGTCCATTCCGCAACAAGCTGCGGGGAGATCTTAGGTTCCGCTAATCCCGTTTCGCGGAAAATAACTTGCCATGGCTGCCACACATTCAATTTTTCACTCCAGCGAAAGAACCGCCTTTTTCAGCCTTCGGCTCCGACCTGCAGGAGGTGCTAAGGCCGGGTCAGTGAGAACAGCACGCCTGGCGATTTGCTCGCGTCGGCATACCGGCGATTTCTGGCCGCGAACCGCGTATTGCTTGAACACCTGACGTCCCTAGTTGCGGTCTCTCAAAAACCTCGCCTCCCGCAGCAATGAATTCCAATCGGGGCCGATGAGCTTGATCAGGTCACGCGCCTGGCGTTCCGAGATGCCGACTTCTTTAGCCAGCCGCCGAGCAAGAAGCCGCATGCCCTCGTCTTCGCGTTCGCTGCCGTCATCTTCCATCGAAACCTCCTACGGCCGAACGTGGCAGCGCTGGTTTGGTTTCGCCAGGCAAAAAAAACCGCCGGCCGGAGCAAGCGGGCGGATTGTATTGACGAATTTGGGCCGCCCTTCTTGACGAGACGCATCACCGCCACAGAACTACCAAATGACTTCAAGGATCGACGCAACTCGCGACCTAATGCTTTCGGATACCGCCGACCTAGTTGCTGCTGCAAGTGCGGCCCGGGAACTCTATGGCCCAGACGCGGCAACGGCAGTGGTCTACTGCGCCATGGAAGCACATTTCGCTGGGCGGACGGCCGATTTTCTTTTCTGGTTTGATGTTTTTCGCGACCTGATTAAGCCCAAAGCTCAATGAAGCGGCGTGAATAAAGGGCGAGGTAGGAGGCCGTTTGACCGCGCGTCCTGGCCGTCTGGAATCCGTTTGGAGAACGGCAAGGACATACTCCTGGAACTGATTGGGAATGGCCGAAGGAGCCGCGCTCGCTGGCAGCGAAGGCATCCCCCGATGAGAAGTAGCGCGGCCAACACGAAGCTCTATCGCCGCGCATCACCCGACCTGACGCCAGAACATGGACGGCGTGCCATCGATGCCCGCGGATTAACTATCGAACTACGCGGATTATTGTCGGATCAGAAGCAATGACCGCCAGAACCTGCTCGTTGCAAAAGAGGCGAAAGGCTGCCGCCTACGCAAACTGAGGAGCCCTGCAATCTGGTCGACGCCGATTACATCACGGCGCAAGCGGGGTGGCGCGAACCCGCACACTCGGATGCGGCTAGAGTTCCGGGTTTTCGGCAATTTGCTGGCGGATATCGGGAAAGGCATTGAAAAGGGCCCAGCGTCCCCGTCTGGAGATGCCAGAAGCTCTTTTATAGACGCGGGTGGACGCCCGCATTGCCACAGCCCGGCCCTGTTCAGCCTGTCGTGGGTCCACTGAGGAAAACCGCCACCCGCGCTGGATCCGGTGATCCCAATTGCCGGCAAACTGGTCGATAGGGTTAAAGCTATGGCGCAGCATTGTTGGATATCGCCCGCCGATTTAACCCGGGCCGCGTCTGACACTTAGCTGACTGCGCGCAGGCGCCGAGACCGAACAAAGAGTTGTAGTCCCTCGGAATCCAACGCATGGCCGAAGGCATAGCCTTGCAGTATGTCGCAGCCCAAATCTCCAAGCATCCGTGCGTGCTGCATCGTCTCGACACCTTCTGCTATAATCTCGATACCCAGGGACTTGCCGATCTCAATGATCGACGACACAACCTGCCTTCGTTGCGGAGATTTGACGATTGGAATGATCAGCTGCCGATCTATTTTCAACCGGCGGGGCTGTAGCTTGAGCAGGCTGACTATAGAGGCATAGCCCGTGCCGAAATCATCTATCTCTATATCGATGCCGAGTTCCTTTATTTGATTGACGTTCCATGCAATCAAATCATCGCTGCCATCCAGGAAAATAGACTCAACAAGCTCGAACGAAACCGTTCCCTTTTTGATATCTAATTTCCTTAAGCTCTTTATGAGTTCTTCGTCATGAAGACGTCGCGCGGAAACGTTGACCGATACCCGTGGTATATGGAGATTTGCATTGGACCACTTTGCAAAATCTGAAAGTGATTGATTCAGTATGGATCGATCGATCATCGAGACGACATTTAACTCGTCGGCAATCCTTAGGAAGGCATCCGGCGCTAAAATTCCCCGCTTTGGGTGTCTCCATCGCGCAAGCGCCTCGACGCCGACGATTTCGAGGGTTTTTGCATTAAATTGAGGCTGGTAGAAGGCTATGAACTCATTGCGCTCCAGGCCGCCGAGAACTTCGTCGGCAATCCGCTTCGTGTCGACGATCTCGCTTTGCATCACCTCGGTGAAGAAATCATATCGGTTGCGCCCACGCGTCTTTGCCTGGTAAAGCGCGATGTCGGCATTCACCAGCAGATGCTTGCCTTCGATGTCATTGTCGTTCTCGACTGCAATCCCCACGCTAGCACCAAAGCGGCAGCGGTGGCCGTGGTAGTAAACAGGTTCGCTCATCTTGCTGATGATGTCGTCAGCCAGCAGCCCCAGTTGCTTAGTATGCTGCACAGTGCACAGGACCACGAATTCGTCGCCGCCAATACGAGCGACGAAGCCGCCCTCCCCTACCTTGGATCGCAGCACGGTAGATGCGTGAACCAGCATCGCGTCACCCGCGGCGTGGCCAAGTGTATCATTGATGTGCTTGAACCGATCGAGGTCGATGTGAAGCAGGCCCACATGACCGCAGTCTCGCCTAGCTTTTGCTACGAAGTCTTTCAGTACCTGGTCGAGGTAACGACGGTTGGGCAAACCCGTCAGAGAGTCGTGAAGTGCGATATGCTCTATGCGCGCCTTGGCAGACTCGAGTTCTGCATTTTTCGTCTCCGACAGCTGTTTTGCGCGAACCAGGTCGCTGTTGAGCAGGACGTCGGCCGTTACATCCCATTCCGCGCCAATCATCTTGGGCGTCTCGTTTGGGGCTTGGTATATGGTGGCCTTGGATCGGACGTAACGAATTTCACCACCTGGACGGACAATCCGGTACTCCGACGAATATGTTCCGCCGCTGGCCACAGCACTGTTGAAATCTGCGTTGGCGCGGGCCAGATCCAGGGGGTGAATTGCGCCCGCCCAATCCGAATAGCCGCGAGGACCTCCATCGCTGGGCTTGCCATATATTTCGTTCACGCGATCATCCCACGACAGGTCATTGGTCGCGAGATCATGTTCCCAAACGCCAATGGCTGACGCCTCCAGAGCAAGTTCTAGGCGTCGGGACAATCGACGCAGTTCCGTATAATTGCGCTGCCTTTCACTAAGCAGCCGACCTGCTACCAGGAATGGGATCAGGATCAGCGCCCCGGCCGCGGCCATGATGGTACGCAAGAGCCAAGCGTTGCTGGGGGTCGAAGGCCAGCCGTTTTTGGGGACGGCTGCGATCTGCCACGAACCGGACGGAAGCAGAACTTCGGCCGTCACCGGATTGCTTTTGCGGATGTCTGCAGAGCCAAAAAATTGAACTCCGCTTGGGCCAAGGGCATCTTTCCCTATGAGCGCGATATCAATCCCGAGATCATCGTCAAACAGGCCGCTCGCCTTGTAAAGGCGCTGCACATCGACGACCGCGGATATGATGCCCCAAAATCTTTCACTGTTGCCCGCACTCGACACGAAAACCGGAAAACGGCCGATGAAGCCCTGGCCTCCTTGCTTCAGGTCGACGGGGCCGGCAAGAATCAACTTGCGCTCGTCTCGCGCCCTTAGCGCGGCCTTGCGTTGCCAATCATCCTTGCGGTAGTCGAGGCCCATCGCCTTCTCGTTGCCCTTCAGCGGATACAACAAGGAAACGACCAGATCGGGCGCGCCGGCAATGTTGTTCAATTGTGAGTTTTCGCTGAACAGGTTTCTCGCGAGAGAAGCAAAGCGTTGCTGTCCCATATAGGGTTCCGTCACGACCGTCGCGACCAGTCCATGCACAAGTTGGAGGTTTCCGCTGATGTTACCTTCTAGCTTGGCGCGAATTAGATTTACCTTGACCAGGACATCCGCGCGGGCGGCTTGGTCCGAAACGATTTTGTTTTGATGGTCCGCATACGCTGCGCTGATGGCAATAACCAAGACCGCCATGGCGGCCGGAATATTCACCGAAGAAAAAACGGCATCCTTCATCCCGCCGAACCTAGCGCCGAAAAGGGGCAATGGGGTCGAACTCCCTGTGTGGTTCCGGTGTTCGGATGGACTCGTGCTACAATACTAGCGTTGATTGCTTAATTTTAGACTTCACACTTCTGAAAACTTTGCACTTCCGACGGTGATGTCATCTCGGGTCGACGCCGGTCCCCTCGACGTTTTCACGCTGCCGACGACACCGATGACAACACTGATATTGATGGGAATCGTCGACAAGCGACTTCGTCACCTGCCCTGACCGCAATCAGAGAAGACAGGCGAAACGGCTACAAACGGCACGAACCTGGGCTGCTGCCAACCCCTTACAAGCCGCGCTACACGGCGCGGCTGGCCTATACGCAAGATTTAGAAACGGCTACGCTCAAGCTGAGGGCGTTCGCCTAGCAAACCAGATCGCCGTCGAAAGCCCGACCAGCCGGTGCTCGGCAGGCGGGTGCCTTCGACTGCGCGTCGTAGCAAGAGCCCTGTGCTCGGAAAGAATCCTGATCGCAGGCGACAGTCGTTTAAGCGGGATCATACCGTCACATGGATTTAGGAGCAGCGAGATATGGGATCATACCGACGCTCCGCTTCGTCGCGCCGATGGAATAGGCCATCGGAATCCTGGGAGAGTTCTTTGGCAAGCCGTACATATTCTTGCCGGCCCTCACCGCAAATGAAAAGTGCTGCCACGAAACCGTGTCATGCTCATTCAGAAAATCGAGCGTGAGCCCAGCTGAAATCAGGGCGTTCACGACATCGCTGATGGGATGAATCCACTCATAGTAGCGAGGATGCTTCAAGCGCCGGTCGTCGCCGGTATAGGTAAGTTCCTCGTTCCAGGCGAGCGGCTGAGCTATGGGTGTTCGCCAGTCGTGCTTCAACTCGAGTGCCGCGGCCTTGCGATCACACTGGAACATTAACGGATGGCCCTCAGCCATATAGAGCCGACCGCCGGGTCGCAGGAGATCGGCAACCACTCGCGCCCACCGGCCCACGTCGTCGAGCCAGTTTACCGAACCCCAAGTCACGTAAGCGACGTCAAAGGTCCGGCCAAGCGCTTCGACTGCCTCGAATAGCGGCGCTTCCACGAAGCGCACATCAGTGCCTGCCTTGGAAGCGAAATCCCGCGCAGCGGCGATGGCAGTCGGTGAAAAGTCGAGGCCGGTCACGCTGCGCGCGCCGAGATTTTTCAAGCTGATCGTGTCGAGCCCAATGTGACATTGTAGATGGATGATATCCTTGCCGACAATATTACCGAGCTCGCTCGTCTCAAGCTCATAGAGATTGGATCCCCCTGCCAGCACGTTTTCGATCTGGTAGCTGCCCGTTGTGTCAGTCGAATGCAGTTCGGCCCGATCATCCCAATTAAGGCGGTTCGTACCCAGAAACGATTCCACACCCCCTCCGATCGTCAGCGCTTGCTGATGCTTGGTAAACAAATGCTTAATATCTTTGCAGCGAAAGGGCCGTGCGTCAATCTGAGGTCGGCGGACGATGTGCCAGTTCGCGAAGCCTATAATCGCGGAGACAGCGGCGGGGTCTGAGGGAAGGTGTAGGTTGCTCGAACTGAGTTGATGATGATGCAGGCAGTTGCCGACCGCTCGCCTGGCAGTAGTTCTGCAAGCTCGGAAGAGAGCGCCAGCTGCATGCTTAACGAGGGAACAGTTTCCGCTCGTCTGCGACGACCCGCGCGGACCTGATCGGATCGGGTCGGTTTGCCTCATCAACAGCCCATCTGAGTGCCCCTCATGCCAACGAGCATCACATGATCGATTTCGGCAAGTCGGCAACGGAAGTGCTCGGATCTGAACGGGCAGCGTAGGCACGGTTCTCGCCGCCCGTCGATCAGCCCACGCTACCAGAGCTCCAACGGCGATCGCGGTTTACAGCATCGTTAACTCGCCATCGACCACGTATTGCCTGCCGGTCACATCTGCAGCAGCATCCGACAGCAGGAACCACGCGAAGGCTGCGGTCTTCGCCTTCTGGGGGGCCGAGAAAGTCGGCAGCATCCCCGGAACTTGCACTCAGCATGTCGTCTCGGGAACACGAACCCCGGTTCCGCAACGCGAGCCCAGTTCGTCCCCGCGGCTACCAACCTCTACCCTGGCACGCCCCACGGCGGCATGCGCATCCCCTGAAACCTATGGTGCTCGGAGGTTCGGCATCGCAGTTGGGGAATTGAATATTGCCAAGTGAAAGGTCGTGCCGATCTGCCGGGTCGCGGGTGCCGAGGGTGCCACATCTCTTAGATAGAGAGGTCGATCCAGGCGGCTGCAACCGCGGTCTGCTAGTGGCGTCCGTCAAGAACCATGCGAGGCATGGCCGGGCCTCGCCTTGATTCCCGAGCCCGCCTCGCCATTTTGTACCTGCGTCGTGCCCTGACTTCATCCTCCGCTTGCTTGCGCGATATCTCCACCGTACCGAGCAGCATCTTTTCTGGCATGCGATTGTCGTTTGAATTTCGAGTGGCCGCCATATTGGTTCTCCGTTGTGGAAGCCGAACTTCGACTTGGCGGAAGTGTTCCCTGCGGCGCGGGATCGATGCCTCGGGAGCACTAGTTGACCACCGACGAACAAGATCGGGAAACAGAGCCGCGACGTGGCTGGTGGCGGCAGATCCAGGGCGGGCATATCATAGTTAAATGACGGCGCAGGAGCAGGATGCGATGGGGGTGCTCAGCGGCTCCCCTTAAGCTGCTGAACAAAGGCATCGGCTTGCGGAGGACCACAGCATGCGCATGCATCATCCAGCAGACATCGCCATTTATCCAACCGATCTCGAACTGCTGCAGCGGGTTCTTATCCAGTATTGTTCAGAGAGACGGTGCAGTTTGGATTCCGCCATGGCCAACGACGCAGCATGTGAGCTGATGGCGCTGTTTCAGGCCGGCATCGAGGACGAAGGCGAACTCGAACGCATCATTTCCCGTCATGACATGCCGCTTCGGATGGTGGGGTAGGTGCCCTCCTGCCCGTGTAGTGGGCATGCTGTAGGGTCCAGGCTGCACCGCGCGGCTGGCAGGCTTATCCCACCCGCCCCCGCAACAAGGGCGCCGGCCACCTTGGCTCGGCACGGGTGCGAGCAAATTGTTTGCTAAGAACAGCCATACATCGAGCCTCGGTACCGGGTAGCCTCAATCCATAGTGCGAGGGCAATAGCTGGCGACCGCCCCTTAACTTCCAAATCGCGACCTCGATAGCCGCCAGCCGCGATCCATACTGTCTTTGAACGCTGGTAGATTGTAACGCCCCGTGCGCTCGCCCAAGCGCACAGGTCTGCAAAGTCTCGCTTCATGATTTCCCCACACGCAGCAATCGGAACGCTATAAACTGCGAAGGTGGAGGTATGTTCCACGATGCTAAAAAAGCCCGCCACCTTTCGGCGGCGGGCAATCAGCGGGAACACAGCACTGAATGGGAACAGTGCGAGGGTCCAACATCGCCAGCTCGAAATCGTTCCATGCTTCGGCAGGGATCATATAGCGGTTGCTTGACGAACTTGCCGACGTTCGCCGGAAGTCAAGAATGCCGCTGCGCTCCGCGCGCTTTCCTAGCGGATGAAAGCATAACCGCTAGGCTGCTATGCCAATGACGAGCCCCTTGCGCCGCAGATCGTCGATCTCTGCTTCATGTCTTGGCCGACGCGTTCATTTGCCCTGGCGTTGCCTATTCCACGCCTTGCTCCGACTCAACGCCGATTGCGTCGCCGTCACATAGACCGCACCATGATCCCAATTGTTCGTCTTGTGGGGAGCTTTGACGATGGCCTCTCGGTTATCCCTGTCTTTGTCCTTGCGGGCGCAGGTCTCGGTATATCGGGCGTGAACAGGTGTGAGGCCTGTCGCGTCCGCCAGATCCACTTGGGTAATCGGGAATTCAAAATTCTCGTCAACAATGTCGCCGAAAGCCCGCATGCGCACGAAAATTTCATATATCAGAAATCCAATGCGCGAAAAGGCGTCGCGCCTTCCCTCATCGATAATGCGTTCGCGCAACAGCCCTTCATCCTGAAGCGTGTTCCACCAGAAGGCGAGCGCGATACTAGGGCGGTCGAGAAGCAGTTCCTTCATGCGGGTGCCTGAGATCGGCAAGGCCGGCGTTAAGGGGCACGCAGTGACGAAGCAGGACCTGAAGTTCAGCCAGCGAGATTCGCCGAACAACTTTTCGCGACGAGAGAGGGGGCTGGCAACCCTCCACGGCGGCAGTGCCTACTTGCGGATGATCCAGTTTATCAAGGCGGGTTCGATCTGTTTGCGGTCGGTAAATTCCACGATCAGGCTTGTAGCCAGATCGCGCCATTTGTCTTCCGGCACTTTGGTTTCCAAAACCAGTTTTTTGAACACTTCGCGCAGAATGTCGCAATCAAATGCGGAGATGTCGCTCGGTGCCTTTGCCGCCTGCCCGATAAATTCGGAGCACGATCCCGGCTGGCGATCTTTCTGCTGCTCATGAAGGCGCTTCAAGAGTTGGCGCGAGGCTTCGACGGCCTTCCGGGAAAAGCTCAGGCTCCGGTGAAGTTCGTCAATCTCCAGTCCGGTACGCCGAACACTCAACCGCGCAGCCTCGACCAGCATTCGAGTGGTATCTGTTTGCGTGGCCATCATCGCCATTCCTCCCCAGCGATGTTTGTCCAATCTAGGCACATTTGATGGGTCACTTCAATGCCGACGCCGGCGGAATTCTTGGGTGCCGGCCTGTAGGATCTTAAGGACCAGCCGTTCTTCGTCAGCCATGTCGCTTGGCAGTCAGCCATTCAGAGCGGGGCCGATTGTATGGACGGGCAGCATGATCACCATCGAGCCTGTCGTTTGGGCTACAACGGCTTGCCGAAAACAAGGAACACTCACCAAAACCGCTGCGAACACAAATCATGTACCAGGCTGCCGGCCAAGCCACCATATTAGTACCCGCCACATGAAGCGGGTACTCAATCGACCGGCGATGAAGGGACTGGTGATCGGCGGTCGCCTTACTAATGTGACCTCGCCTGCGTTGTTTCACGCTTCAGACCTTTGCGCTTCGGAATCAGACTTTGGTCGGGTTTGGGCGGTCCGATTCAAACCACCTGGCAAGGCGCGCCAGATGTCGACCCCAGGCGGTCACGAGCGATGCCACAGCTATCGCGATTCTGGCGACCTAAAGGCGCCAATCCCCACAAGTTTCCGACGACAAGGCTATCACGTTACGAAAATCCCCGTTCAGCCCGAACCCGAACGGGGCGTGCATATTTGCTGCCACGCCAACCTGGCAATGGATTTGAATGGCAAGCCAAACCATACCGAGGACGGTCAGCGTGCGCGAGACGCCGTCCTGAATTCATGCAAGCCAGAGAAGTGGTCAGCGTCGTGAAGCGGCCGGCCTAGCGTACGTCTCCGAAAGCGGGCCTCGGCTTTACGTGTTCGCCAGACGAATGGCGGCGACCGATAGCGGCGGCAGCGCAATTTTGAGGACCAAGCTACCGGCCTCGCTCTTGCTCGCGACCGGCTCGCTGCGAAGCTCCGAAAGATGTTTGAGTCTATCCACGGTCGGCGCGTCGAGATATTCGGGTTTGCCCATTTCTTCCCAGCGGCGCTTGGCGTTGGCGTGCTCGGCGTCGATGCGTTGCACGCAAGCCGTGGTCGCAGTCGACGCGGCTTTCAGCGTGAACAACACCTCCTCGGTCTTGATCGGATGGCGCGGCAGGGCGAAATTCGTCAGTATCAGCGTAGACGCGCCGTCGCCGCGGACGAACCAGGCGTCGACCGTCTCGTGAGCGCCCTCGACCGGCAGCATCTCGGTGCCAGCGCCATGCAGCAATTGAAAGGCACGATAGGCCGGCTTGGCGATGCCGTGGATGTTCAACAGTCCGAACCCGCCCTGGAAGGGCAGCGAGGGAAAATAATTCTCCTCGAAAATATCGGAGAAGGTCCAGTAGCTGTATCCCTCAACCAGTCCGTTCGCTTCCAGAACGGTCTTGACGATGAACGCGGCGGCATAAGGGTCGTCATGCAAGGGATCGCGCGGGTTCGAGGAGGTGCACCATTCGGTATAATAGAGGGGCACGTCGCCCGCTTGCTTGCGCGCGCCTCGCGCCTCGTCGCGCAGGGCGCTGCGTTTGCTGGCGGCGAGCTGCGCTTCGGTGTCGTCGCCTGGTTGGCCGAAATCGTCCGTCGGGTAATGGTGCGTGCTGACGAAATCGGCGGGCAGGTCGCCGGTCCGGCAGAAATTCAGGAAATCCTCGATCCACGCGTTATCGGCCGTCGCCGGACCGCCGACCCGCAACAGCTTATCGACGCCTTTGATGGCTTCGGCGGTATAGCGATAAAGCTCGAAATAGTCGCTTTGCTTGCCGCTGCCGAAGGCGGTCAGGTTCGGCTCGTTCCAGACCTCGAAGAACCATTGGCGCACCTCGTCCAGGCCGTAGCGGCCCACCCAGTGGCTCACCAGTTTGCGGATTAGCACCGCCCATTGCGCGTAGTCCTTCGGCGGCGTGACATTGGCGCGGTAGTGAAAGGCGGTCTTGTCGCCGGACGCCAGGGCGACGGGCATGAAGCTCAATTCGACGAACGGCCTCATACCGATCGAGCGCAGATAATCGAAGATGAGATCGGCGTTGAAGAACGAATAGAACAATGTGTTGCCCTCGCCGATCAGCGTGCCCATCTCGTCGCACAATATGCCGTGGAAGCGGACATAGCGCATGCCGAGCTCATCATGCGTCCGCTTCAGTTGCGCCTGCCAGTCTGCGCGCAGGCCGAGCGTGGCGTGCCCACTGCCGATCGTGTGTTCCCAGAAATGCGGCAGTTCCGTCGCCAGTCCGTTCAGGTCACATGAAAATGTCGCCGTCATGTAAGCCGCTCCTATCCGCCACACGACGCGCGTTGGCGATGATTGTCAGTGTGGGATTGACCACCGCGATCGAGGGAAGAAGCTCGCATCGCCGACCGCCGTCCATTCCGATCAGCCGTTGGTCGAAAAGCCAGGAAAGAGCGTCATGCCGCCATCGACGAAAAGCGTGGTACCGACAACGTAGTCGGAATCGTCGGACGCCAGCCAGACGGCTGCCCGCGCGATGTCTTCCGGCAGGCCGATCCGCCCATACGGAATCAGCGTCAGCAGGCCCTTGAGCGCTTCGGGCGTATCCCAGGCGGAGGTATTGATGGGCGTGCGTATCGCACCGGGCGCGATGGCGTTGACGCGGATGCGTCTGGGGGCCAGCTCCTGCGCCATGCTTTCCATGAGCAGCTTGATGCCGCCCTTGGAGGTGGCGTAGTTCGCATGGCCTGCCCACGGGATTTCCTGGTGCACCGAACTCATGCAGATGATCTTGCCGGCCGCGCACGAGACGGACGGCACCACGCCGCGCCGCAGGAACTCGCGTGTCGCAGCCTGGGCGCAAAGGAACTGGCCGGTCAGATTGACGCCGAGAACGTTAGTCCAGGTCGCCAAAGGCATGTCAGCAAACGCCGAGTCGCGTTGCAGGCCGGCATTGGCGACAAGGATGTCGATGGTGCCGAACTCGCGCATCGTGCGCTCGAACATGTCTCGAACCTGGTCTTCCATCGAGACATCGGCCATGTGGGCGATCGCCTTGCTGCCGGCCCGATGGATCTGGTCCACGACGGCGTTCGCGGCGTTCTCGTTTTCGACATAGTTCACCACCACGTCGGCGCCCGCCCGGCCAAGCGCAACGGCAACGCTCTCGCCGATGCCTGAATTAGCCCCCGTTACGATGGCTTTCTGCCGCGCCAGAGGCTTGTGATCGGACATGGAGAACTCATTCGAAAAGAAGCTCGCCTGGAACTAAAATTATCGCCACTGCCAGGTCAGCCGGCTCCCATGAAACGCAACCGCGGACCAAAAGGTCCGGCTGGCGCCATTACAATGCGGTAACGCGCAGGAACATGAATGTGATCGCGGCTTGCGAACCAATCCAACGCTCCAATGTAAGACTGAGTCGGGAGCGCGCCGAGCGCGCACTTCAGCCGGAGCCCGAAGAAAGCATCCGACGCCCGCTATCCTCGCCACGTTCCCTGTGCGCTGCCTGTTGGGCGTGTTGTTTCTGTCTTTCAGCGCGCCGGACAAGGTGCTGAAGTTCAAGCGGGCGATCGATCAGACGGCGAAACTTGTCTTGGCATCGACCATTCGGCGACCGCCGTTTCCAGCAGCGCCGGGAGCGTCACGCTCTACGAGAACCTCGGCCTGTCGTGCCAGCCCGTTCCTTCAGCCTGGGCGCCACCCCGTTTGCTCGGTGTGAACCGTCCTTCTCATCCTCAACCCTCCTGTAGCTCCCGCAAAGCTCTCCGTCTTTTCGATCCAGCGAAGACCGCTCGGACCCAAAGCCGCCTCGTGAGGCAATCTTCCTGGCCGCACAACCGCGTCTTGTGGTATGAACAAGAACATCATCGGTTTCCAATCTGACAGTCGGACAAAGGGAGTTGAATGATGTCCATCAAAAGCAAAGTTTCTCGCCGCCGGTTCCTCGGCGGCAGCGCCGTCGCCTTGGCGGCCGGCACGTTGGGGATACCGTTCGTGCGAACGGCACGCGCGCAGGTGGCGACCTTCAAGGCCGGTGTCATCACCTCGCTGTCGGGCGAGAACATACTCGGTGGCAACCTGACCAAGCGCGGTTACGATCTCTGGGCAGAGGCCATAAACGCCAAGGGCGGCGTCGAGGTCGCCGGCCAGCGTTTCAAGGTCGACATGTTCTACGGTGACGACCAGAGCAACCCGGCGACGGGAGCCGATGCCGCCGAGCGCCTGATCGTGCAGAACGAGGTTGATGTGCTGTTCGGCCCCTACACCAGCGGCTCGACCATCGCCGTGCAGCCGATCTGCCAGAAGTACCAGGTGCCAATGATTTCCGGCTCCGCGGAATCGCCAAACGTCTGGAAGGCCAAGCCGGAATTCAACTTCGGCATCATCCCGGCCGTCGACACCACCGCAGGCAAGTCGCTGGCCGTACTGGCGAAACTGTCCAACCCAGCGGCCAAGACGATTGCAGTGATTGGTGTCAACGAGCCCTTCTCGAAGGAAACCGGCGAAGGTTTTCGCGACGGGGCCAAGGAAGCCGGACTGGAACTCGTCGCCTACGAATTGGTACCGGCCTCGGGCGACCTGACCCCGGTCATCTCCAAGATCGCAGCGCTCAACCCCGACATCGTCGCCGTCGGCGGCCATGAGGAGCCGCTGATCAACGTCGTCAAGACCTCGAAGTCGCTCAACTTCCGGCCCAAGGCGCTGATAATGCACTATGGCGTCACCGACCCGGCCTTTGCCCAGGCGCTTGCCGCTGACGCCGACGGCACCTGCGGCGTCTCCGTGTGGCTGCCATCGGTGCCGTACAAGGACGACGTCTTCGGCACCGCAAGGCAGTTTGCCGAGATGGCGCAAAAGAAGTCTGGACACGAGCCCGACTATACCGAAGCGGCCTGCGCGGCCAGCGGACTCGTTTTCGGCGATGCCGTCAAGCGGCTTGGCAAGAAGCCGGCGCTCACGCCCGAAGACAGGGTGGCTCTGAAGGACGCGATAGCCGCCACCGACATCCAGACCTTCTATGGGCCGATCAAGTTCGAGAAGGAAGGCAACCACTACCACGACAACGTCCAGCCGGTGCCGGTGCTGATCCAGATTCAGGGTGGCAAGACCGTGGCGGTGGGGCCGAAGGAAGCCGCGGCAGCAGACCTCACCTACCCGCTGCCGGCCTGGAAATAGGCGGTTTTGGACAGGGTGTGGGCGGCCTCGTCGCCATCACTCTGCCAGGCGGAACCACGGTTGCGCGTGCGCGGAAAATGACGGACCATGCCGTTGAGCGCGCTCGCCTCGCCATGGCATTCCCGCTCTTTCGCTTGCCTACTGAGGGACGGTTTGCACCTTGGATCTTTTCCTACAGACCTTGCTGAACGGCCTTCTGATCGGCGGCGTCATCGCCACCTTTACGATCGGATTCCAGCTCGCTTTCGGCGTGCTGCACGTCATCGATTTCGCCGTGGGCGGCTGGGTCGTACTGGGTGGCTATCTCGGCTACTACATGGCCGCTGGACTGGGCGTCGACGGATTCCTTGCGATCCCGGTCGCCTTCGTGCTGTTCGGCGCCATCGGCTATCTGATCGGGCCGATCCTCTACAATGTCCGCAACAGCCGCACGGCGCGGCCGGAATTGATGGCGCTGGCGCTGACCTTCGGATTGTTCACGCTGCTGCGCGGCGGCATGCTGACCGCGTGGGGCTTCAATACCCACAGCGTTCCGACGGCCTTGAGCGGCGAGAGCCTCGCCGTCGGCCCGTTGACGGTGCCGCTGATCCGCGTGGCGGCGGCGGTGTTCGCGGTCGCCATCGCCAGCGGACTGTTCATATTCCTCTACCGCACCCGCTATGGATTGGCGATCCGAGCGACGGCCGAAAACCGGCAGAACGCGGCGCTGATGGGCGTCGACATCCGCCGCCTAAGCGCCAATGTTTACGGACTCTATGCAGGCATCACTGCCATGGCCGGTGTGTTGATGGGTGCAATTTTTTCAGTCAATCCGGAGGTCGGCCTGCGCTATACGCTGTTCGCATTCTTCGTGGCTGTGCTTGCCGGCTTAGGCTCCGTCGGCGGTGCCCTTGTCGCCGCGCTGCTGCTCGGCGTCATCGAAGCCTTCGTTGCGACCTATGTCGGGTCGAGCTATTCACTGTTGGCGATATTCGCCACGCTGTTCCTCGTCCTGCTCGTATCCCCGCGCGGGATCCTGCGGCACGGCTTGTGAGACCGGACATGAACCCACGCTGGGCCGGCGTCCTCCTGCTGATCGCGGTGATCGGCGTGTTGGCGCTGCTGCCGATGCTGGTCAACAACTATTGGCTGCGTATCGCCACCGGCGCACTGATGTGGGCGGGGCTGGCCTGCTCTTGGAACATACTTGGCGGCTATGCCGGCTACATCAATTTCGGCCATTCGGCCTTTTTCGGGCTCGGCGCCTACGTCACCGCGCTGCTGATGGGCGACAAGCTCGCCTGGCCCTTCTTCGCCACCGTCCCCGCCGGTATGGTTGTGACAGCGCTGTTTGCCATCATAATCGGAGCGCCGACGCTGCGCCTGCGTGGCGCTTATTTCGCCATAGCCACCTGGGCCTTCGCCGAGGTGCTTATCCAGTTCGCCTCGGTGATGGACTTCACCGGCGGCATCGGCGGAATTGGACTGCCGCCGTTTCTCGATGAGCGCTTCTTCTACTTCGCCATGTTCGCCGCAGCGGCGCTGACCTACCTAATCACCTGGGCGCTGTTCGAGCGCTCACGTTTTGGGCTGAAGGTCAAGGCGCTGCGCGACCACGAACTGGCGGCCGAGGCAATGGGCATCAACACTTCGCTGGTCAAGCTGCAGACCTTTGTGCTCAGCGCCGTCACCGCCTCCGTGTTCGGCGCGATCTTCGCCTACTGGGTCACCTTTATCAATCCGAAGAGCGTCTTCGGCGGCGACATCACCGACCAGATGGTGGTCATGGTGCTGCTGGGCGGGCTGGGCAGCCTGTGGGGGCCGGCACTGGGCGGCGTGGGGCTGTTCGTCGTCAACCGGCTGATCTGGATGTATTGGGGCGACACCGCCTTCTATATCGCCATATTGGGCGCGGCCATCGTGCTGGTGGTGCTGTTCATGCCGAACGGCATCGCCGGCCTGTTTTCGAAGCGCGCCGGCAACTCCGGCGCCGTGCTGGAAAAGGCGGTCGACAAGCTTGTCGGCGGTGACCAGGGAGAGCCCAATTGAGCGTGGCCGACGACCGAACGGCTGGCGGCGGCGACCCTATCCTCGTCGTGCGCGAACTTTACCGCCATTTCGGCGGCATCAAAGCCGTCAACGGTGTCTCCCTGGACGTCGCTCGGCACGAGATCGCCGGCCTGATCGGGCCTAATGGGTCGGGCAAGTCGACACTGTTCAGCCTGGTATCGGGCGCGGTCACCCCTGATCGCGGCCAGATCCGCTTCGACGGTCACGAGATCGGCGGCCGAAAGACTCACGTTATCGCGCGGCTGGGGCTTGCCCGCACCTTCCAGATTCCGGCCATGTTCGACAATATGACCGTCATAGAAAACCTACTGGCAGCAGCGGCCGAGGGCCATTGGCAGGGCGCGCGTGAACGGGCGGCCGAAACACTGGCGCTGCTGAAGCTGGACCATGTCGCCGACAATCGCGCCTCCGACGTTTCGGGCGGCCAGCAGAAACTGCTGGAGTTCGGGCGCGTCATCATGCGCCAGGCCTCGCTCATTCTGCTCGACGAGGTGACGGCGGGCGTGCATCCAAATATCCGGAACATTATCGTCGAGGCCATCGCGCGGCTGCGCAAGCGCGGCGTCACCTTCCTGATCATCGAGCACGACATGGAGATTGTGCGCAATGTGTGCGACCGCATCATCGTGATGGACGCAGGCCGTGTCGTGGCTAGCGGCTCGTTCGACGACATTGTTCGCGACTCGGAAGTCATGCAGACCTATCTGGGGCGGCCGCAATGAGCGCCACGCTCACGGCAGAAAACATCGTCACCGGCTATGGCAAGCAGGAGATCGTCCACGGTGTCTCGCTTAATGCGGAGGCTGGCAAGATCACCTGCATCTTCGGACCGAACGGGTGTGGCAAGTCGACCTTGCTCAAGGCCATTGCCGGCGCGCTGCCGGTGTGGAGCGGCAGGGCGAGCCTGGGCGATACAACGCTCTCCAACCTTGCCGTTCATGAGATAGTGCGCGAAGGGCTCGTGCTGATGCCCCAGGGCGGCGGCGTGTTCCCACGCCTGACGGTGATGGAAAATTTGCGTATGGGTGGCTACGCCATCGCGGACCGCCGGTTAGTCGAGCAGCGCATCGAGGCGCTGATCGAGCAATATCCCTCTTTGGCGCGGCGGCGGCGCACCGCGGCCGGTTCGCTTTCAGGCGGCGAGCAGGCAATGCTTGCGCTGGCGCGAGCGCTGGTCTCGCAACCTCGCTTCATTCTACTCGACGAACCTTCCGCTGGATTATCGCCGGCCATGGTCATTGAGACGCTCGAACGCGTTACCACCCTCACCTCGCGTGGCATCGGCATCGTGATGGTGGAGCAGAACATCCGCGAGGCCATGCCCATTGCAGACAAACTTTACATCTTGGCGGCCGGCGAAAGGCGCTTCGAGGGAAGGCCTCAGGACGTGCACGACGACCGGCAGATCATGGACATCTATATGGGCGGAGCGTGAGATTTGCAGTTCTGCTCTTGCGGTCGGGGATTGCTATTTCCTGACCTGCCACTGCACTGTGATCCAGTGGCGATTAGAGCCTTTGGCCCTTTCTGTTACCCCTCGCGGAACCGGTTGCTCAATCCGCGCCACACCCGCTGAAGAAGCGGCCAATCGAATGAGATGGAGAAGCAGGAGCCGTAGCGCGCCGAACTGATCGATCAGATGCCCGCAGACCAGCAAAAAAAGATGATGGTTATGGACGTTGCCGGATATCCAACTGATCTGCCACTGGACGACTGCGGTGGGACTGCAATCCGATCGTCAGCTTCCAGGCAAGGAGTTGCTGAGCAGCCATTCACCTCCCGTTGATTGCCGACGTAGTTGACCGGGCTGTTTGCGGGGCCTCAATCCTATGAGGGCGCCGTTTGCGCCATGTCGTCAGCTCCGGCTATTGGCGACGGAGCCTACCGCGACTTCACATAATCGAGACTAGCTTGGAATAGTTTGGCGGCAGGCTCGGTATATGCAGCATCGAGGTGAAGTTTGTCCGCTCTTGCCGTTTTGGGAAATTTCCGGATGCTCAAGCACGTCGTCTCAGGCGCCAGAGTGCGGGAGATGGGTGAGGACGATAGAGGATCGGCGCCCACGTGCTCGCGCCCGAAAGTGCTGCCAATCGGACCCTGCATCCCCCTGCCCTGTTTCCTGAACTGGATCGATCTTGCCGGGGAGCATTGTCCTGCCGATGATCGCTCGAATTCCGGCCACTGTCGGCCCACGGCTGCGGAAATCACCCCGAAACGAAGAGCGTATCTCAAAAGGAGGAAACTATGACAACCGATCGAACACTGTCGCAACGCTTCGACGAATACCAACCTTCCAAGACACTTTGGTTTTGGTCGCTAGTGGGTGCTGCTGTATTGACGATGATCGTCGGCTTCACCGCCGGTGGCTGGACGACGGCAGGGACGGCATCGGAAATGGCGAATACATCCGCTATCAAGGCCAAGGCTGAACTGGCGGCCAATCTTTGTGTGGAAAAATTCATCACTGCGTCCAACGCGAGCGACAACCTGGCCAAGCTGAAGGATACGTCTTCCTACCAGAGAGACAGCTTCATCAGCGATGGCGGGTGGGTCAAACTGGCCGGCATGAAGAAGGATGTGCCAGGCGCCGCAGATCTATGTGCGGACAAATTGGCAGCGATGGACACAATCCCGGCGAACAGCGTAGCTCAGGACAACACCAAGAGCTGATTGCCGATCTTGGACTTTCGCCAGGCAGCGCTATGTCGCGCGACCGTCGCAATGGAGGCGCGACCATGTATGAAGCGTGGCTTCAAGGGCCGGTGCCGGTGGCCACCAGCATATCTGGGGAGACAGCAGCTTTCCAATCAGGCAGGCACCAACGGTGAAACCAGTTCGGCGCAACCAGGAACCGAATTGATCCCAGCATTCCGATCCCCGATCGCAGTTTGGGCAAGATCTCACAGACGCAAGATCTCACAGACGAATGCAGGACCAGCTCGCCACAGCGCGGCCGAAGGATCGTTATGCGTGAAGGGGAATTTCAGCCAGCCCACGCCGAACCTGATTTCAGGTCCATCGACAATCCAGATCGAGGCCACGGGCTTGAGGACGTTGATCGGCTCGTAGAAGTCCAGACTGTGCCGGCCTTGACGTGCCTGTGCGGCATGGCTTGCCTCAGCCAGGGATGATGAACTACTCCGGGATGTCCGAGGGAAAGCGCAGGCTTTTGCGCATCGCCAGCCATTCTCGAAGCGCAAGGCGAATGACCTCCAACCGATCGAGGCTCATCTCGGCGGCGACTTCCGAAATTGCCGTTTCAGTGCGCACATCAAAGGCTATCGTCGAAGCACGTAGCATGGCCGCGGCCTGAAGATCGGTGTGCCGCCTGGCCGTATCCTTCTTCCCAGCAGTCAAGGCCCTTCTCGCGATCATCCGTTGGCGTTTTGGCTGTTTTCCGCGCCGCCGTAGTCCCGGAGCGCAACAATCCAATTGTCTCTTATCGTCACCAGAACGAGGCGAGATCCGTGCGGGTAGTACCTGGGCAGAGCCGCTGCTTGATGCGCCAGGAGGGTCCCGTTCAGCCCACACCGTTCACCGCCGAGCAGCCAGTTCTGGCGCTCGCTGTCTCGCAGAACGGCGATGTACTCTCCGTCACCGGGATACCCTATGAGACCAATTTCCTCGTACTCTTCCAATCTGCGCATGGTGATCGTCACGATATCAAGAATAGGACCCTGGGATGGAACTCATTGCGCCAAGATGCAAACGGCCCGACACCACCCCAGCCTGGTGCCGGGCCGTCAGGAAGTGCCCGCGCGGTCGCACTTCCTTGGACATCAGCCTGTGTCATCAAAGTGGTCGGTTAGGAGGGTCTCGTTTGCGCAAGCAACCAGCGGAATCGTGGAACCCTGTTGCCTAGCTTGCGACAACCACAGTGAACGGTTTTCCTGCGACAGCCCTTTCATTGCAGAGCGCGCGGCGGAAGTGATCTCGAAACCTCCGCAAGACGCACATTGGAATTCGATCTTGCGAAGAGTGACGTCGGCCTCGAGCGCCGTGCCGGTGCAGACAGGGCACGTGGCGGGAAAATACCGCCTTTCGAATGACAGGACGTTCATTGCTCTGTCTTTGCTATCGGCGCGCTGGCCGTCGCCGACCGATCAAAGCAAGTCCAACCTGTACCTTTCCAACTGATCACGAACGGTACGGAGTTCCATAGACCAATTGCTGAGCGCATATGTTTCCCTCTGCCATTGCCAACCTTTTAGCCCCTGATCTTCGCAGAGACGTTTCTTCGCGTTGCCACTTCGATTTGCTTTGCTTCCACCTCAAGCCGGTCCGGCGCGGCCGAGCCCATCAGGGCGTAGGCTGTGCCTCCCGATTGCCAATAGACTGTCGGGACGCGACCGTCGGTCGCTGTGGTCGGCGAAACGGCGTCCTCGCCGTTCATCGGAGCCGCGACAAGTGTGATCCGACCGACGCTTGGTGTGTCGGCCGTCACGACCAGGCTTTGCTGTCCGTTCCAAGGCTGTACTTGGACATCCTTCACAACCCATACCGATGGAAGGGTCGGCATGCTGACGTTGACGGCGCCAACCAGTCGCTCGATCTTGTCCTGCTTCGGCTCGGTGCCCGTCTCCGGACCTGCATTCAGTTGTGCCACCCGCAAGGCATCTCGGGCGGCCAGGATGAAGGTCTCATCGGCTGTCTTGCCTCCCTGGCGAAGCGGCACGGTCAGCGAGTTGGCCGACCACCCGATCGCAACCAGCGCGACGGCCGCGACTTGAAGTCTGAGCAATGTGAACATCTTCCTGCGGCGAAACGCCCTCTCCAGCTGCCTGGCTTTCTTCAGGCTCACGCTGGGCGGAAACAACCGCCGGGGTTGGGACTTGCGCAACGCTTCCATGCGCTGCGCGTGGGCAAAAACCTCTGCCGCCTGTTCCGGATCGCGGGCAAGCCTGGCTTCCAGCTCGGATCTCTGCGACGGCGACAGCTCGCCATCCAGCAAGCGGCCGATATCCTCTTGCGAAACACGATTATCGGGCCACATAACGCCCTCCCACGACCTTCAAATGAGGGGAAGCTCCATCGTCCAAATTTTCCATGTTGTGCTTCAAGGCAGCGCGAGCTCGGCTAAGCCGGGACATCACGGTTCCTGGCGGCACTCCAAGCAGTTCGGCCGCTTCGGAGTAGGTAAAGCCCAGCACTCCAACCAGATGGAGTATTTCGGCCTGATCGGCCGGCATTCGCGCGAGCGCCCTTCCGACTTTGGAGAGCTCGGCGCAATGTTCTTGCGATGGCGGCCACGCAGTGTCGGACATGTCCGCGATGGACGCCAAGCGTCGTCGGTCGGCATTGGCCTGGCTAGCGCCGGTCAAAAAAGTGTTCCGAACGATCCGTATCAGCCAGGGAAGCAGCGGTCTGGAGGTGTCATAGCCGCCCGCCATCGACAGCGCACGGGCGAGGGCCTCCTGCACCAGATCGTCGGCGTCGGAATCGTTGCCTGTGAGCACCCGGCCGTAGCGCCAAAGATCCTCCAGATGCGGTATGACGTCGATCGTCGTTTTCATCCCGTCTCATACTGCGTTAGCCCGAGCGCCATTTCCAACTCGGACTCATCGTCTGCCGGCCGAAAACCCGAGGATCGGCCCAGCGGTCAGGGACAGGGACAGGCAACCGCTGGGCCGATGGGAGCGTGCTCCTCCCGCCTGCAAGCTGCGAGAGGCAAGCCACCCTCCAGCACTCGCTACCGCTCCCTGTATCATCGTGACGATCGGTTTACGCGCCACGCATTTCCGTTCACGCTCGTTCTTGGGCCATCTACTGAGCTGTGCCCGATATTATTCCATTCCAATCGATCTTTTTGCCGCCCTTTGCGAAGCACCGTGGAATAAGATCCCTTGTTCGTCGGTATCTTCGGGTACTCGTCTAACCGCGTGTCCCTTACGAGGATGGTCATGCAACTTGGCGAGTTCACAGCAAACACCTTCGCCGCAGTCTTGGCGCTATGCGCTCTCGTCATCGTGTTTCTGGTAGCGGGAAGACCGCTCTTCCCGAGGCGTCAGGCGCGAATGGTTATCATTCTGCCTGCCGACTCGGATACCACAGCCGCAAGCCATTGCCGTGGGCGAGACGGGCTGCGGAAGCTGGGAGTATCGCTGCGAAGCTTCCGGCGCTCCAACTTCGGAAAGAGTACGTTGTTCGCGTCAAAGAAAAAGACCGACAAGGCCCCGAAGCGCAAAAACTGGGCAGG
Source organism: Mesorhizobium sp. B2-1-1 (assembly GCF_006442975.2). Classification (NCBI taxonomy): domain Bacteria; kingdom Pseudomonadati; phylum Pseudomonadota; class Alphaproteobacteria; order Hyphomicrobiales; family Phyllobacteriaceae; genus Mesorhizobium; species Mesorhizobium sp. B2-1-1. The sequence goes on from NZ_CP083955.1 coordinate 353,413, forward strand.
CGGTAAGTTCCGCGAGTTGGCTAACGGCCAAGCGGCTGCTTCGAGAGCAAAACCAACTCCGCCTCGTCGACCACACCTGCCATGTAATTCGCGATAATTCGGGAGGCAATGAACTCGCGCTCATCCGGCGATGGGTTGCCTAGCTTAAGGTTGTGGAAAACCCGCCCAAGCAGTGCCAACTCAGATGCGTCGAAAATACCGGCCTCCGCCGCCTTTTGTTGAATTGGCATGATTTTCTCCCGGGAATCCAACACCGAAAACATGCAGCAAGACCTCCGGCCGTGCAAGACCTTCAAGGGCAGCGATCCTGGCCGAGATCACAATGGCCAGCGCTGGTTTTTCAGGAAACTTGCTTCGCGCCCAAAGAACTCCAGTCGGTACCAATGAGCTTGACCGCGCGGTTCTCGTTCCGGGATGCCGACCTCTCAAGCCAGCCGCCGAGCAAGCAACTGCATGCCCTCGTCATCTTCGGGTCCGCCGCCGTGCTCTCTCATCGGAACCTCCTTTAGTCTCCGGACTTGCCGGAAGCGGCTTCGTTTCGCTGGGTGACTGAAGAGCCCGCCGGCGGGAGCCAGCGGGGCCCCTCGATGGACTGCGAGTTCCTGCATCGAGGGCCACATGGCGCCATGCAGGAAGAGCTCGGCATCCTGGTTGCCTTCAGCAGGTAGAGCTATGCCTTAAAGGGACGAGGCGGCCTCAGAGTTCCGCGTCGTTCGATGGCCGAAGGGGAAGAGGAAGCAAAGAAAGAGCACTCCTCCGCGGCCAGGGCTATGATCATCCCATCGATTCTCTCAACCGTTTCTCTGCTCACTTGATCATGCCCATGAAGGCACTGACGCGCACGCTTCAGGTGTCGGCGTGCGGCCCGCGCTTCCGTCTTCCATCCCTGTCAGGCAGAGCCCAAAAAAAGGGATTTATTCCTCGTCTAGTCATTTCACTCTTGACAGTTTTGTTCCATTTTTGTTCACTGTCCACGACATTAGGAGGCGTTCAGGTGGATTGCGTTGTGTCACTCGACAGCCGGCAAGAGGCTGCCCTTCAAGCCACCGTCGACAGGTTCGTTGCCGTACACAAGGGCGACGTTGATGAAGGCCCTCAAGGAAATGATCGTTCTCAACGGTTACCTTCAGGACCGCCTTGACGCGCGCTCGGCACCCCGCAGAGCAACCCGTTAGGAAAATACTGCAATGGGCACGATGCACCTAGACGCCGAAACCAAAGCCGAACTACACGCGGAGGCGGAGAAGCTCATCGCCCGCTACGAAACGCCCCTTGAGACCGTAAAGGCGCTCATGGCTTACAACTGCGAGCTTGAGACACAGATCCTCGCCCTCGCTCACAGGCATCCGGGGCTCGTGGCGATCAGCTTCGATCCTACGCCGCCTGTGCTGGGGTGAGACAGACAACCCTCAATGCATGACCTTATCGCTTTCATTGAGAGTAACTCTGCGCTGGTAGCGGCCAACCCGGCAGCCTTTGCCACGTTTGCCGTGCTGTTTGGAGGCGGCGGCTTCGCTGTTGGACGGTATTTGCTGACTGAGCGTATCGCCAATCTGGAAAGCCGAATTGCCAGACGCGACGAGGAAATAGCGGACCTTAAGTCAAAGCACACAGCGCCAGAGCAAGGCGGCCTATCGGTGCCTCTATTCGAGATGACCGAGGTTCTGCCCCCTCCACCGCTCAACGTCCACCGGCTCTTGCTCCAGCCCAAAGAGGACCCCCATCTCAGATAACCTGATGCCGCAACATAAAGCCCCGAAGCTAATCGTCGTCACCGCCTTTGGCCGCGATGAGACTGGCGACCTCCGGCCTGTCTTCGGACCAGCCGACTGGAGATCGGGCGATATGGACCGCAAGGACTTGGCGGGGAACCATGCCGGCGTCATTGCGAGGTCGCGTGAAGCCAACCCGGTACTGCGCGAATACGGGAGCCGACGACGCTGTTTGTGGGTGGCGACGTGCCAGACATGGAGTAAGCTATAGTCTCAACCGCTGGCAAGCAGCTTGCCTCCCTCCTCAGCAGCGGCAATGAACGCCTGGCGGACATCCTCAGGTGTCATGTCGCCAGCCAAACAGGACAGGCAGGCGCGTACCGCAAGGTCCCATTTGGGGCCGCGATCGTTCCACCCCATGAGCTCCCGAGCTGCACCCTCGACGTTGTTGCAGCTATACGTCATGCCAGGCTTGCCAGTCCTGATAGAGACCGGGGGATTGAACCAATGGAGGCTCATAAAGGCTCTCTGAGGTCGAACAGGACGAACTGGCCGCGAAACTTGGCTTCGTTCATGATGATCTCGACCAATTCACCGTCGGTCTCTTGTACTCTTGGCATGAATGGCTCCGACGGCGCGCCTCTGCGCCGGGCAAAGATCGCCTAGAAATAGCCGAGGATGGATTTGACCTCCAGATATTCCAGCATGCCCTCGATCCCATATTCGCGTCCGTTTCCGGACTGCTTGAAACCGCCAAACGGCGCGTGCGGATCCCAGGCCGGGTAGTTGAGATGCACCTGACCGGAGCGAATGCGCGATGCGACGTCTCTGACGGCGTCCATATCATTGCCCTGCACATGGGCTCCCAGACCATAGACCGTGTCATTGGCAATGCTGACGGCCTCATCAACTGTGTCGTAGGGGATGATGCAGAGAACTGGACCGAAAACCTCTTCCTGTGCAATGCGCATGTTAGTGCGCACGGCCGAAAAGATCGTCGGCTTCACATAGAGGCCGACGTTCAGATCGTGTGCACGACCAGGTCCGCCGATGACGACCTTGGCGCCTTCCGATATGCCGACGCCGATCATGGTTTGGATGCGGTCGAATTGGGCACGATTGGCGATCGCACCGTGAGTGGTGGCTTCGCAAAGAGGATCGCCAATGACGATCTGGGCCGCGACCCTCTTGGCGATTGCCTCAATCTCGGTGAGCAGCGGACGTGGCACGATCATGCGTGTCGGAGCGCTGCATGACTGGCCGAGATTGCGGAAGGCGGCGGCTATGCCCAGGGAAACGGCGCGGTCGAGATCGGCGTCCGGCAGGATCACGTTGGGCGACTTGCCGCCGAGCTCCTGCGCGACACGCTTGACCGTCGGCGCTGCCGCCTGGGCCACCGCAATGCCCGCGCGGGTGGACCCGGTAATGGAGATCATGTCGACATCGGGATGGGAGGCGAGACAAGCACCTACGCCCGGACCATCACCCTGCACGAGGTTGAAAACGCCGGCAGGGAAGCCGGCTTCCTCGATCGCCTCGGCGAACAGCAGAGCGTCCAGGGGAGAAAGCTCGCTCGGCTTCAACACGACCGTGCAGCCTGCCGCGAGCGCGGGCGAAACCTTGGCGGTGATCTGGTAAAGGGGCCAATTCCATGGCGTGATCAAGGCGCAGACACCGATCGGTTCGTGGGTGACGGCGGTTTGGCCCCGCTGCTTGACGAAGGGAAAGGCTGTCACCACATCGCGAGCGACCTTGATATGCGCGATCGCCAGCGGCACCTGGGCGGTGCGCGCATATCCAATCGCCGCGCCCATTTCGAGGGTGAGGCATTGCGCAAGCAGTTCACTGCGCGCCTCGACCAGCGCCTGCAGGCGGTCGAGCAGACCGGCACGATATTCCGGCGTGGTCCGGCTCCAGGCGGCGAATGCCCGGCGGGCCGTTGCAACGGCCGCATCCACGTCCAAGCTGTTTCCGAGCGGAAACCGAGCCACAACCTCTTCGGTGGAGGGGTTCACCACCAAGCCCTTGGCGGTGCCGCGTGGCTCGGCCCATCGACCGTCGATGAAGAACTTGTCCAGGTGGCCGTTGCGCGACAGATGTTCGAGGGGCGGGATCACGCGACAAGATCCTTAATACGGGAATAGGCACCCAGAACCGGCAGGAACCAGGGGCGCCCGAAATAGCCGGGTATCGCTGGCCATTCGAAATCCTTCCAGAGGTTCAGGTCGGGGCGCCCATCCATGACATCAGTCATGGTGCTGCCTATCAGCGTCGACTTATCCAACCAGTAAGAGGCAAATTTCATTTTCTTGACCGCCAGTGCTGATTAGAGTGGGCTCGTCCGAGGCGTGTGTTCGCGCGTCTACCAGCCGCGCATCCGCTCCCAACGCGTTTCAATCTTGGGGCTGTCCCCGTTGACGACGCTGTAGAAGTCATGCTGGGCAGCCATCGCGCACGCATGGTTGGGCAGGATCCGGACCCGAGACCCGAGCGGCAGTTCGGGCATGGATTTCCCGGAACCGGCACGAATGGAGAGGATACCGTGTTCCTGGCTGGCCTGGGCCACAATCACATCTTCAAGCACGCGCCCCTTTTCGTCGCAGACCACGCCGTAACCCTGGTCGATCTGCTGGTTTGCGGTTCCCCGGTCGCGCGATAGCGCCATCCACCCAGCGTCAACCAGCACCCATCCATTTTCCGGCTTGGAGCCGATAACGGTGGCTAAAACGGAAATTGCGAGATCGTCGCGGTCGCAGACGCCAACCCCATGCTGGACGAGATCGAAGAACATGTAGACGCCGGCGCGCAGCTCCGTGACACCCTCCAGGTTCTGGGCGAAATGCGCTGTCGGCGTCGAGCCGACGCTGACGACCGGACAGGCGTGGCCATAAGCGCGCAGGATTTCAGCGGCGCGCACGGCGGCTGAACGCTCGTTCTCCGCTGCCTTGACCAGCGCATTGGGTGTGTTCAAGCCGTAGGATTCGCCCGCGTGAGCGAGAACGCCGACGAGCTTGGCACCGGCAGCGACAACCCTGTTGGCCACGTCGAGCAATCTTGGGTCGTCCTGCCTCAAGCCACCGCGATGGTAGTCGCAGTCCAGTTCGATGAGGACCGAGGGCGTCATGCCGGTGGCTTCGCGCACTCGGGCCAGGGCGTCGGCCTGGTCCACGCAATCGAGAAGCAGCTTCACATCGGCGCCGGTACGGCGACAAAGCTCCATGGCGCGCCTTGCCGAAGCCGGCGAGATGCCGACGGCATAGGTGATGTCGCGAAAGCCGTGGTCCGCGAAATACGCCGCCTCGGCGACGGTCGAGACCGTGATGGGACCGGGTCCCTGTGGAAACACGTCGCAAGCGACGTCGATGCTCTTGGCCGTCTTCATGTGCGGACGCAGCACCACGCCGAGCTTCTTGGCGCGTTCAGCGAGGCGTTGAATGTTGCGTCCGAGCCGTCCGCGGTCCAGCAGCAGGGTCGGCGTCACAAGGGCGTCGATACTCTTCGCCGTCGCGCTCCCTGATAGATTTGCCGCCCTATTGTCCATGACCTTGTTTCCTAAATGAACGACTGGTTTGCCAATGCGTACATGTGGGCCAGCCCGTCAGAAACGGGTCGTTGCCCTTTGACCATAGCGGTGGCACTGCCGGTCCGCTTGAGGCCGAGGCTCTCAAGCCAGTCGCCCAATCCATCCTCGGCATAGACGTCGATGCGAACGAATTGATCGCGAAGCTTCGAAAGCTGGGCCAGGATCAGAAGCCGCGCGTCCTCCACGCTTTCGGCCGCACAGGGGCCGACAACATAGCCGCGCCCGAACTTCCTGGCGATGGCGTAGCCGGCAACCCGCCCCGCGCGCTCGATAACGACGACCTTGCCCGCATCGGCGAGCGCAGCCACCATCGCCGTCCGGGGCATGCCGGTGGCCCGTTCGTCGAAGGCCTGGATTGCCGCGAGGTCTAAGACCGTCGCCTGACGGATGTCAGGGGTCGTCTGCGTCACGGCAACAGTCAGCGGGCCCTGGTGCTGAAGTACAGTGCCCCAGGCAGTGAAGCCACGCCGTTTATAGAGCGCGAGCCCCTCTTCGGTCGAATTGAGCAGCACGTGGCGCCCCTGTGTAGCCGCAAGCAATCCATCAAAGAGCCGGGAGCCGTTGCCGCCGCCTTGCGCGGAGCCGGTGACGATGATCATTCCGGCGGAAGCATAGGTCGGTCCGTAGCTCCAGGACATGGCCGTGCCGATCACGTGTCCTCCCCGCTCCAGGACCAGACCATTTCCAACCATTGCGGCAAATTCCCAATCCTCCAGGCGATAGGGCCAGCCCATCTCCTGCGACAGCTTCAACGCGCCCGGCAAATGGCGGGGCTCCAATTTCATCAGCTCCATCTGGTTGCTGACGATGTCTGTGCCATGCTCAATTGCCATAAGTGCAACGCTGTCATTCGATCCAGGATTGAAGTCGCACCTTAGAGTGGCGTCCGGCGGACAGATTTCGCTGCTGTTTTGCGCTTTCAATTCAGCGGGATTGTTCGTTTTAAGCAGTTCCTCGGCATCCCAAATTGCGCAAATCAGGCGAGGACTATCGGGCACCTAGAATCGCTCCGCCTGGTTGCCCTGCGATCGGCTGAGGTCCGCATCGTTCGCCGTGGGGTGCGATTTCAGCCTCGGTAACGCCGTAGCTGCAACCAGCGATAAACGACTGACGCACATGGGGAACTTTGGATGATCTACATCAGCGAGGAGGAATCGGCCGCCCTTGTCACGCATGAGCTTGCTTTCGAGGCGGCGCGGGAGGCTTTCGTGGCAGCAGCGTCGCGGCGGAGCTGGATCTTTCCCGCTGTTCTCGGGCGCACACAGGAGGCAACCAATACCTTCTCAATCAAATCCGGTTCGTCGGATGACCTAACCGGGGTGAAAATTGGCTCCTTCTGGTCGGGCAACCCGGCACGTGGCCTTCCCCGCCACAACTCCACAATCGTGCTGCTCGATCAGCATTCAGGTCGGCTCCGCGCCGTTATCGAGGCTGGGAAGGTCAACGCCTACAGGACGGCCGCAGCCGACGCGGTTGCTGCCGATTTCCTTGCGCGCAAGCAAGCCAAGGTCCTGGCGATATTCGGCGCCGGCAATCAGGCGGGCTTCGAAGTGATGGCGCTGGCACGCATCCGCCCAATCGAAACCGTGCTGGTCGTCGCCCGGCCTTCACCACGGCGCGACGCTCTTCTCGATCAGATCGCGAGAAGGGGCCTGGACGCGCGCGCTGCCTTGCCCGAAGAAGCCGTCCGCGCAGCCGACATCGTGGTCACAGTGACACCCTCACGCGAAGCCCTGTTCGATTCCGCTTGGGTGGGACCCGGAACCCATATCGTCAGCATGGGGTCGGATGCTCCGGGCAAGTGCGAATTGCCGAGAGAACTATTTCCCAGAGCACGTCTCTTTTGTGATCTGCTTTCCCAGTCCGTCCAGATCGGCGAGTTCCAACACGTGCTCGACGAGATCGATGCCGGCGTGCATGCGATAACACCAATCGGCGACGTCATTGAAAGGCGTGCCCCCGGACGCCGCTTCGACTATGAAATCACTGTCTTCGACAGTTCCGGTATCTCTCTCCAGGATCTCTACATGGCCAACGCGCTGATCCGCGCGAAAGCGTCCCACCACTGACCGCCTTCACACCGGCAGATCCCAGCCGACGAATTTTTCCGCTGCACTGGAAAAGACCTTTACAGCCGAGCCGTGGTTCATGGCGCCGCATGGAGCTCAAGACTCCGGTCCACCGCCAACGACCGAATGGCAACCAAGTCCCAGATTCGATAGCCTGAGTGAGAAACCAGCGTCATCGTCGCCATCAGAATTCTGCCATGGACGTTCGTGCCGTAGATCGCCCCCTTGAGGCTAGTCCCAACCAATGGCCGCGTGTGGAGATGTAGTGCATGTGATGGTCTTCGTTGGAGACGCGATCATTCAGCCGGGCCGCAGCGCCGCATGGTCAATGGGCCGCCAGCTTTAGCCGTCAGCGTTGGGCCCGCCACCAGGCGATCTTGTCCTGCAGGCCATAGCGGCGCTTGTTGGTGCGCGTCAGGCCTGACTTCCCACTGATCTTCAGATAGCGGCGATGTCCAGCTTCGAGCCGTCGACCAGACGCGACAGGCGGAACGGTGTAGGATCGACGCAAGGCGTGTCGTTTACGACCAGCTCTGCGGCCAGATAGCCAAGCCCCGGGCCCAAACCGAAGCCGTGGCCCGAGCAGCCCGCCGCGAGGACGAGACCTTTCACCGCGTCCACCTGCGACACCACAGGCACTGCGTCCGGCGTGCAATCGACGAAGCCGCCCCAGGCACTATCGATCTCTATGTCGCCGAGTTGGGGGAAGGTCTTCCGGACACTCTCCACCACTTGGCTTACCAGCCATTTTAAGGGTGGAGGATCCAGCACCCGATTCTGTTCGAAGATCCGATCGTCGCTGGTCAGCAGCGCCGGCATTGAATCCGGCCCCGAAAGGAACGATTGGCCGATGCCGAGCCTGACGTTCTTTAGGCGACGCAAGAATTGCGGCATGAATTCCCGACTATACCGGATAGCTTGGGGCGTGATTTCGAGGTTCGCCTTGCCGCTGATCGCAAGCGTATAGCTGCCGTCCAGTCGGCGCGTGATCGTGCAGTAGGGTGTGGAGACCGCCTCGCCTATGTTGATTGTCGGGGTGGAACGCAGCGCGGTCTGCCGGATGCTTGCTTGGGGGAAACTGATCCCGAGCGGCCTAAGGAAGCGCGAGGACCAGGCGCCAGCGGCGCACAGCACCGCGCCGGTTCTGATGTAGCCCTTCTCCGTGTGCACGCCCGCAATCTTGCCATTGGCCAAGTCGAGCGCCCGCGCGGCGCATTCCTGGTGGATGGTGGCGCCCAGAGCTCTGGCCCCTTCGGCGATAGCCGGCGCGGCGAGCGCAGGTTCTGCCTTACCATCCCGGTCTGAATAGGTCCCGCCGACCCATTTGTCGCGTGCTTCGGGGACGCGCTCGGCCACCTCCGCCCGGCTCAGCATGCGGGTGTCGACCTCGTACTCCCTGGCGACCTCGCGCCACCTTTCCCAGCCGGCGAGCACAGCCTCGTCGTGAGTCGCATAGACGAGACCGCAGCGTCGAAATCCAAGGTCCCGATTGATATCGCGCGTCAGCTCGTCCCACAGTCGCATGGAGATCACCGAGAGCGGCAGTTCGCGCCGATCGCGGTTCTGCTGACGGCACCAACCCCAGTTTCGGCTCGATTGTTCACAGGCGACGTGGCCCTTCTCTAGCAGAGCCACAGAGAGGCCACGCTTCGCCAGGAAATAGGCGGCCGTAGAGCCGAGGATGCCGCCGCCGACGATGACGACGTCGACTTCGGCCGGGAGACGCTCATCGCTGTGAATGCGCTCGACTCGGGGCGACATGTTCCAACCAACCTCGGCTGCCATGAATGCGGAAGCAAAGTTCCGATCAGCCCTTCATCGCATCGTGCGCTCGAAAGAATGTGCCGAAATCATCTAGGACTTCGCCAGATGTGCGGTTTCTTGATCCCTTGACCGATACGATCTGCTCAAGCCCGACCGAGTTCCAGTTCGGCGCAGGGCGGCGTAACCGCTTCGCGAGTCCGTTGGAACGCGCTTGAGGGTCTTGAGCCTGCGTGCGAAGTTGTAGTCGGCGAAGAAGTCCGAGGTGTTACCTGAGCTGATCGTGACTTCCCTAGTAGACGCGTTTGACCGTGGCGTCCTTAATCGTGCGGTACATCCTCTCGACCTGTCCATTGGTCCAATGCTTGGCCTTAGTCGTACGGTGCTCGATGTCGTTCGTGGCGCAGGCATATTCGAAGGCGTGCGCCCAGAAGCGTTCGCCGTTGGCGATAGCCTCATTGATCTGCGGCACGGCCGAGCCTCCGGCATTAGGTGTGGTGAACTGATTCCATCGTCGGTGAGCACTGTGTGGATCTTATGGGGAACGGCCGCGATCAGCCGGAGCAGGAACTCTCGGGAGACGACAGTGGTGGCCTTCTCATGCAATTCCATGAAGGCGCCCTTCGAGGTACGATAGATGGCGACGAACTTGTGCTGCTTGCCCTGATGCGGGATCGTCGGCTGCAACGCATAGAAGCAGTCATCCTGCGGCAGCAGCGTATAGCGTCAAAAGGCGACGATGACGGCCTCTTCATCGACCGTGAGCAGGGTCGACCGCGCCTCCTTCGGCCCAATCGGCAGATCGAGGACACAGATTCGACTCTGCAACTTCGCGACGGTCTTCTGGTTGATTCCATAGCGCTTCGCCAGCGCCCTCAAGCTCCGCGGTGCCTCCAGCCGGGCCGCAGCGACGAATAGTCAAAAAAGGCCGTCACCTTTGGCCGTCAGCGGCTGGCGCGCCAGAAGGCGATACGGTCCTGCAACCGGTAGCCCTGGATAATCGCAGGCATGAACCACGGATCGCCGCGATAGAGCGGGATGGCCGAAGGCGGTCGAAAGTCGAACGCCGTGCGGGACTGCTCGCCATGCCTCATCAGCTTGTGGGCCGCACGCATGCCGATCCATGGCGCCCAGACCACGCCCGAACCGCAGAAGCCGGTGGCATAGACCACACCTTCCTTCTCGAAGATGCGGGGCAGCATATCGCGGTTCATCGCCACGTTGCCGAACCAGCAATGCGAAAGGCGGACGTTTTCCAATTCCGGGAAAAGGTTCACCAAGCCCTTGCGTAGCAGAAGTTTCGGCGCCACCGGATCGCCGACGCGAGAACTGTCGCGCCCGCCCAGCAGAATGCGTTTCCCGTCGGGCGAGGGACGATAATAAAAACCGAGTTGCCGGTTTTCGGTGATCGTCATCAGCTTCGGCATCAGTTGCGCCATGACATCGGGCGCAAGTTCCTCGGTCACGATGATCCGGCTGCGGACCGGAACCAAGCGGCGACGCAGGAACGGAGCGGCGCCGTCGGTATAGCCATTGGTGCAGACCAGAACCTGCCGTGCATCCACCGTCCCTGCCGGTGTCGTGACGCGGAACCCCGAACCATTCCTCTCGATCGATTTGACCGCTGTATGCGAATGGACCGTCAACCCGGATCCGAGCGCCACCCGCAGGAGTTCAGCGTGGAATTTTGCGGGATGCAGCGCGCCAATGTCCATCCGGACGGTTCCACCGCGGTAGAAATCGGTGCCGATATAATTTCGCTGCTCGGCATGCGGAACGGCGTAGGACTGGATCCCCAGTTTCTTCGCCAGTGTCTCGGCGCCACGCGCCATTATCTCATACTGTTGATACCCGAAAGCGCCTTTGAACTGGCCAACCAGCCGGAAGTCGCAGTCGAGCCCTTCGGTCTTGATGAAGTCGTAGAGGAATTCGCGCGCGATCTTGCCCTCGGCCTCGATCGCCACGGCCTTCTCTTCACCGAAGCGCCGGGTGATCGTGGCATGGTCCGGCCGGATGCTGCCGCTCGTAATCCCGCCGTTGCGCGTGGAAGCACCCTCGCCCGGATGCATCGCATCGAAAGCGGCGACCGAGCGCCCCTCGCGCGCCAGCACAAGCCCAGCCGAAAGCCCGGCATAGCCGGCGCCGACAATCACCACATCGAGCTTCTTTGCCAGCGGCTGCCGCGGCAGCGGCATGACGGGCGCCGCTTCCCACCAGTAGGGCGTGTTCTTTTCGGCGACTTTGGGCTCTTGCACGTGACTGACTTCTCTTGATGTTCCAGGGATTAAGAAAGCGGCCGCTCGCGGCACTTCAAATATGGTCGTCCCGGACGTCCAGCGCGTCACGCAGTCCGTCACCAATGAAATTGAAACTGGTCACCGCGATGGTGATTGCAGCTCCGGGAATGATGGCCAGCCAAGGTGCGCTGCCCAGATATTGCTGGGCGCCGTTGAGCATGTTGCCCCAGCTGGGCAATGGCGGCTGAATTCCGTAGCCCAGGAAGCTGATGTAGGCTTCCATCAGAATGGCGCGCGCGACCGTCAGGGTGGAAGCAACGATAATGGGTCCCATGGCGTTGGGCAGTATCTCGCGGAACATGATGTGGGTGCCGCTCAATCCCAGCATGCGCCCGGCCAGGACGAACTCGCGTTCCCGCAACGAGCGGACTTCCGCTTCCACGATACGGGCAACCTCCATCCAACTGGTGAGGGCGATGATGACGGTGATCATCACAGGGCTGGGCTTCAGTGCCGCAGCCAGCGCCAGGAGCAGAAAGATCGAAGGGAACGACAGGAAGCCATCGACCGTGCGCATCAGCGTCGCCCCGATCCAGCCGCCGCGATAGCCGGCGATCACGCCGACAAGCGTGCCGACGAGGGTCGACAACACCATGGCGAAGAAACCCACCAGCAGCGAGATTCGTCCCGCCATCAACAATCTTGCCGCAAGGTCGCGGCCAAGCGGATCAGTGCCCAGAAAGTGGTGGCCCGTCAGCGGTGGGGCAAAGCGGGCCCGCAGATCGATATACAGTGAGTCATAAGGCAGTAGATGGGGGCCGAGCACGCAAGCAAGCACGAGGAAAATGATCATCGCCAACCCGAGCAGCGCCAGGCGGTGTCTCATGAAACGAAGCGCCGCGCGGTTGTTTGTCCATCGGCTTGGAGCTGCATTTGCGGTGAGAGCGGTCATATCGGCTGTCTCCTGTCGGGGAAGTTGCGCGCTCAAGCCAGGCGAATACGTGGATCGACAATAGCGACGACAATGTCGGCGATTAGGTTTCCAAGCAGAACGAGGATGGCCGAGAACATCAAAAGCCCCATCACAACCGGATAGTCGCTATAGCCAAGGCTATCCAGGAACAACCGTCCCATTCCCGGCCAGGTAAAGACGGTTTCGGTCACCAGAGCGCCGGTGAGAACACTGGGAAGCTGCATCCCGGCCAAGGTAATCATCGGCAAGAGTGCGTTGCCGACGACATGCCTCATCAGAATCCGCCGTTCGCTCAATCCCTTGGCCCGAGCCGTCTTGACGAAGTCCTGGCTGATGGCGTCGAGGGTCGCCGTCCGCATGTAGCGGCTCCAGATCGCGACATGGACCAGCGACAGCACGATACTTGGCAGGATCAAATGGTGGAGATATCCCAGGATCGAGGCATCTCCGATCTCGGACATATTGCCCGCGGGCAGCCAGCCCAGCTTCAGGGAAAAGATGTAGATGCCGACGAGTCCGAACCAGAAGGTAGGGACCGACAAAGCGATCATGGCACCGACAGTCGCTAGATAGTCGAATAGCGAGTAGCGGCGTGTGGCGCCCCGAATTCCAATCCAGGCGCCAATGGAGATCGCAATCACGGTTGAAGATCCCATCAGCAGCAGCGTGGCGAACACGTGGCTGCCAATGATCTGCAATACCGGCGCTCCGTCGCGGAAGGAGTGTCCCCAGTCGCCCTGCAGCAGCCGCCATGCCCAGTCCAGGTATTGGATCCATATAGGCCGATCGAGGCCAAGCAATCCCTTCAGCCGCTCGATATCCTGCTGGGTCATTCCGGGATCGAGCCCGAATTGCGCCAGTGGGCCGCCCGGGAGGAGGTTCAGAATGCCGAAGCCGATGATCGAAACGATCACAAGCAGCACCAGGCTCTGCGAGAGGCGATTGAGCAGGAAGCCGCGCATTCTGAGTCCTCCGTTGTGGGTTGGCGATTTTAGGCTGTTGCCGTCGCCGCAGTGAAATCCGGCGACGGCAATAGGATGGATCAGGCCTTCCAGCGCCAGTCTGCGGCATGCCACGACGCGGTGCGCGTGTTGGCATTGGGCTTGAAACCGTCCAACCCTGCCTTGCGTCCGAGCACGTTGGTGATCGCTAACAGCGGCAGGAAGGGCAGATCGTGACGCACCACTTCCTGCACGCGGTTATAGATCCCGTGCCGCTCTTCCTGATCGAAGCTGCGAGCACCCTTTTCAAGCAGGGCATCGACTTCGGGGTTGGAATACTGCCCGGTGTTCGAACCGTGCCCGCCTTGAGCAGCGATTGCCTTCGTATGGAGGCGGTTTGTGGCGTCGGGGTCCGCGGCAATCAGATAGGTAACGCCCACCATGGCGGTGTCGAACTGCGACTTCAGCCAGAATTCGCCCCACATGACCGCAGCCGGCAAGTTCGAGATCGTCATCTCGACGCCGATCTCGGCAAACGTCTGCTGCAGGAACTGCTGCGTCTGCTCGCGAAGATTGTTGCCTGACGTCGTCGAATTGGCAAAGGACAGTCGCACTCCATCCTTGGCGCGAATTCCATCCGGGCCTGGCGCCCAGCCGGCCTCATCCAGAATTTGTCGCGCGCGGTCCATATTGAATTCCTGCGCGGGCAGGTTCGGATTGTAGTAGTAGGACTCCTTCGGCATGAAGGTCTCGGTGAGAGTGCCCACGCCGTAATAGATCGTGTCAACGATCGCTTTCCTGTCCATTGCGGCGTAAAGCGCCTGGCGCACTGCCAGGTCCTTGAACTGCGGGCGCCCCAGATTGAGGTAGATCGACTCCACGGATGCGCCGGTCTCCAGTGTCACCACGCGGTCTGGCAATTCGCGGGCTTCAGCATAATGGTCGGCGGTAATGTAGGATTGATCGACCAGGTCGACGTCGCCGCTCTTGAACTGCGTGTAGAGCACCGTCATATCGGGGATGTATTTGAAGATGAGCTGCTCGACATAGGGGCCCTCGCCGGCATACTCGGGGTTGGCGACGAGCTCGATATGGTCGCCGGCTACCCGTTGGCTCCACTTGAAAGCGCCGGTGCCGATCGGCGCCTGGTTGAACGCCGCTGTATTCGGATCGCCCTCTTTCCCCAGGATGTGCTTGGGCACTATGAAGGTTTCGGCCAGGAACGACAGATAGGGCGCAAAAGCCTCCTTCATCCGCCAGGTGATCTCGGTGGGCGAAACCACCGTAATGTCCTGCACGAGCGAATGGCCGCTTGTACGCCAAGCGCGAAATTTCGGGTTGGTGATGAGCTCAAGGGTGAATTTCACGTCCTCGGCCGTGAAGGGCTCGCCGTCGTGCCAGCGAACATTGTCACGTAACCGGATGCGCCAGTTGAGACCATCCTCCGAAATGCCGCCGTTCTTCTGGCTTGGCACCTCGGCCGCGAGGTTCGGCTGAAGGACACCTTCGGCATCCATCCTGACCAACGCATCGAAAACCGAGAAATGGACCGCGTCATCGACTTCGATATGCGCCATCAGCGGATTGAACACCGTCGGCTCTTGTGAGAGGCCGACGACGACGCGACCGGCCGGGCCCGTGGCAGGGGTCTTGGCGAAAGCGGACTTGCCCAGAAGATTGGGCGCGATCAAGCCTGCAGCCCCCCCTAGCGCCATCAGTCGGAGTGCCTGGCGTCTCGAATAGTTGGATGTAGTCGTTGCATTTTTGGTCATCGTAGTTCCTCTCTTGTTATTTTTCATGCGTTTGCTGCAATGGGACGGGCATTGCCTGGCCGCTCCCCCGGAATCGCCGCCACGAGTTGGCGCGTGTAGGCTGCTTGCGGGTTCAGGAATATCTGCGAGGGCGGTCCGCGCTCGACGATCCGGCCCTTCTGCATCACGGCGATTTCATCGCAGATTTGGCTGGCGACTCGCAGGTCGTGCGTGATGAAGACCATCGATACGCCAGTCTCGCGCTGGATCTGGTCCAGAAGCTGCAGGATCTGCGCCTGGATCGACACGTCGAGCGCGGAAACCGCCTCATCGGCAATGAGCAGCTTCGGTTTGAACATCAGCGCGCGCGCGATGCCTATGCGCTGGCGTTGCCCACCCGAGAACTCGTGCGGATAGCGGCCGAAGGCGCCGACATCGAGACCGACATGGGCCAGGAGCGCCCGCGCTTCCTCGCGCGCTTGGGCGTAAGGCATTCCGTGTGCCACCGGACCGACCGTGATGATATGGCCGACCGTTGAGCGTGGGTTCAGAGACGCGAAGGGATCCTGGAAGATCATCTGGATCCGCGGTCGAAGTGGGCGGAACTTCGCTTCGGAAAGCTTGGCGATGTCAGATCCCTCGAACAAAATCTCGCCGCCGTCGCTGTCCAGCAATTTGATCAGAAGCCGGCCCAGCGAGGATTTTCCTGAACCGCTCTCGCCTACGACGCCCAGGGTGCGGCCTTGCGCCAGTTCGAACGAAACCTCGTTCACCGCCATCACAATCCGCTGCGCTCCGAATAGCGCGCTGCCGCCACGATAGGTCTTCACCAGACCTTCGACTTTCAGGATCGGCTCCTTGCTGGCGGCTTCCGCACGAGGGCGATCTTCGCCGGTCAGATGCGGTACGGCCGCGATCAGGCGCTGCGTATAGGGATGCTTGGGCGACTTCAGCACCTGCTCGGCGCTGCCCTGCTCGACGATGTGACCTTTTTCCATCACCACGACGCTGTCGGCGATCTCCGCCACCACGCCAAAATCGTGGGTGATGAACATCACGCTCATGCCCTTGCGGCGCTGAATGTCGCGGATCAACTCCAGAATCTGTGCCTGGGTGGTCACGTCGAGCGCAGTGGTTGGCTCATCGGCGATCAGCACCGTCGGCTCGAGCGCCAAGGCCATGGCGATCATGACGCGCTGTCGCTGCCCGCCCGAAAGCCGGAAAGGGTACTGATGATACATGAGTTCGGGGTCAGGCAGGCCCACTTCAGTGAGCAGCTCGATGGCGCGGTCGCGGCAGGTTTTTGGCGTGCCGTATCCATGCGCGGCCATGACCTCGTCAATCTGCGCGCCCACGGTCATCAGGGGATTGAGCGCCGAGAGCGGATCCTGAAAGATCATCGACACGACCCGACCACGCAGGTTGCGCAGCTTGTCGGGCGACATGCCGATGATGTTCATCCCCTCCAACTGTATTGAACCCGATGAGAGGCGGATCACCTTGGGCAGGAGCCCCATGATCGCGTTCGCCGTGACCGACTTGCCTGATCCGGACTCGCCTATGATGCAGAGGATCTGGCCGCGTTTCAGATCGAACGAGATATTCTCGACCGCATGGACCCGCTCCATCCCGGCCGGCAGGCTTACGGTCAGATCGCGCACCGAAAGCGCTATGTCATGGGGGGCAACAGCCTGGATGCTTGCGACCATCTGGATCAGATCCCCTTCAACCGAGCGGGTCCACGCTGTTGCGGACCGCATCATCGCCCTTTGAGCAGAAGCGCCTCACCGCAACAGCCGTAGCCTGGGCATCTCGACGCTTCGCACGCTGAGGCCGCGAGAGACGGGTTCTGCTCATCCAGGCCACTCCCTTATGAAAATCCGGCCGTGTACCGAACTGTGTTCCCTTTTCTTGGAGAACTCACCGATGGGGCAAACTGTGCCTTATCGGATGTCCTCTGGAGCCTGCCCGCCATAAAGAGGTTGGCTCCGTTCTTTCAGCCAGTTTGACTGTTCTGTTTCCGCAGAGTCATCGAAACTTGGCCCGCGAGCAGCACGAACTTCTGAAAAGAGCGTCCGAATTGGCATTTCACTCTGTTTGGCCTGATGATGATAGCGTGGGATAGGTGAGAGTCTGAGAGTGATTGCCCCAAAAATGAATGAGCAATGAGGCCAGCCGCCGTGCCGACCTGTCCAAGGCGGGCACGGCATTCCTTGTCACAGGAATTTGCACGATCCGCCGCGCCGGGATTTTCCGCATTTGAAATGGATTGGCACCCATCCAGGCGTTGAAGGTAGGTAGTAACCGGCGTCACCTGTACGAAGCCCGTGATGCGCCCATGCGATGCCTCATCAGGATGCCTGTAAAATGGTAGTGCGGAACCAAGCACGGCAAACTGTGCCGCTCATCGAGAAACTCTACCCGGCCTATCAATGCTCGGTTGCTGCTTTTCGATGCCGGTCGACCACATTCAGCTAGGCGAAGCTCGCAGGGCGCTCTTTCAAAGGTGCTGGGGGCTCAGGCCGCTGAACTGCGCTTGGAGCCACTCTGCGAGTTCAAACTCCACACCTTGCAGTTCACTCGACCCCAACCATATCAACCCATATTGACTGCCGTCGGGGTCAAAGCCAGCAGGCGCCGCCAGGCTTCCTCGTTCCACATCGTCAACCGCGAGTACGAGCGGACTGAGGGCTACACCCAAGCCTGCGGACGCTGCCTCGACGATCAGCGCGTGATTGTCGTAGTATCGCATTTCTGTGGGTCGACGCGCCGACGGATGGGTCTTCAGCCATTGCGCCCACGCGTCAGGTCGAGTCTTCGACCCGAGAGCGAGATAGTCGCCACGTTCGAACGCTGGCACCACTTCCGGCCTCATAACGGGCCCAACCGTTTCGGGGAAAAGGGTCCGGACGTTCCATGTCTCGGGCACAGCGAAGTCCAGCCGTCGAATAGCGAGATCGACCTGTTTCTTGCGAAATTCCACAAGCCCACCACCCACGGAGAGGTGGAGGGCCATGTTCGGATGCGCCACTTGAAGCGCCGCCAGGCGCGGAATAAGCCAACGCATGGCAACTGAAGGCTCGCAGGAGAGCACAAGGGCATTCTTCCCGGCATTGGCGGTACGCAGGCTTTGCACTGTGGTGGCCAACTCACCGAAGAACTTCCCGAGAGTCAGGTTGAGTGTCTCGCCAGCCGGGGTGAGCCGCAGGCCTCGCCCATTCTTTTCAAACAACCTGACCCCGATGTCATGGGCGAGTTTGGTGATACGGCGACTCACGGCGCCGTGCGTGAGCGCAAGCGAGTCTGCTGCAAGCCGGACCGAACCCAGCCGCGCTGTTGCTTCGAACGCTCGCAGGTCGTCGAGCGAAGGTATGTCCGAGCGATCCATCAGTGACAATCTATCACCGATTTCGTCAGAAACTATCGCTATTCATACTTGGCGACGTTTTGTTAATTGATGCATGCGCACCCATCATCAACCCAGCATAGCGGTCCTCGCCGATGACCTCACCAGCGCGGCAGATGGCGCAGCACCTTTCGTCGCCCGCGGCTTGACTGCATCGATCGGCAGACGCCAGCTTCCGAACCAAGCGGCAGCGGTAATCGCAGTCGATAGCGGTTCGCGGTCTGCTACTTCGTCGCAAGCGTTCGAGGCGGTCGCTCGATTGACCGCACGACTTGCCAGCCGTGCCGTGCTCTATAAAACGGTGGACTCCACTCTACGCGGCCACATAACGGAGGAGCTTGAAGCATGTTTTGCGGCGAGCGGCCGCAAATCGCTGCTCTTCGCGCCGGCGTTCCCCCAGGCCGGACGTACGACAGTGAGGGGCATTCAGTTCGTTGACGGCATCCCGGTGTCGGAAAGTGCGTATAGCCATGACCCCGTGCATCCCGTGCGGCATTCCGCGCTAGTCGACCTGGTCCCCAACTGCATCAAGAATGTCAGGCTGCTTGATGCAGAAACGCAGGAAGAACTCGATTCGCAGATTGCTTCCATCGAGGATCCAGAGTCGGTCCTTTGGGTTGGTTCTCCCGGAATGGCTGCAGCCCTATCGCGGCGTTTTGTGCAAGCGAAGACCCCACCGCCATTGCTCGATGGCATCAGTAGCGATGTCTTGGTCGTCATTGGGAGCGCAAATTTGCGCAGTCATCAGCAGGCAGACCAACTCCAGGAGGTCAGGGGCGTGATGCTGCTGCGCGGACCAAGGGCGCGCGAGGCGGACTCGGCAGCGGTGCTGCGCCGTATCGCACAAGACGCAGCGCAAGAGCTTCAAAGCCCACGCTTCGGCGCTTTGATCGCCACCGGCGGCGACACGATGGACGCGATCCTGGATCTTCTCAACGTCCGTGAGTTCGAGATCCTGCAAGAACTCGATCCCGGATTCCCACTTGGTCTCGCCAGGCTTGGCGATGGGCGCTCGCTCCTGTTCGCGATGAAGGCCGGTGGCTTTGGCAGTGACGACGCCCTGACGCGCGCCGTCGCGCGGATACGTGGAGCAACCCAATGAAGAACATTCCCCCGCTTGCTCTCACGATGGGCGACGCCTCCGGCATTGGACCGGAGATCGTGGCGAAGGTGCTTGCGAAGGGCGGCGAACGCGTCGTCGTGTTCGGCAGCTATGTTGTCATGCAGGATATTGTACGCCGGCTCGGGTTGAACATCGAGGTGCGACGCATCAACGCTGCCGATGCAGCTCAATTCGAGCCGCGGCGAATTGAAGTTATCGAAACCACCCGCATTACCGGGTCCCCACCAATCGGGCGTATCAGCGCGATCTCCGGGCAGGCGGCCTTCGACGCCATCGTTGCAGCGATCGCAGCAGCGAAGTCCGGACAAGTGAGCGGCATCGTCACGGCCCCGATCAATAAAGAGGCGATGGCCAGCGCGGGAATCCGCTACCCCGGCCATACCGAAATTCTGGCCGACTACGGCTGCGCCAAGCGCGTGGCGATGATGCTTGCGAACGATGACATCCGCACGGTGCTCGTCACGATCCACACGTCGCTGAGCAAGGCGATCGAACAGGGCGATTTCGACGCTCAGCTATCCGCCATTCGGCTCGCCCACGACGGTGGAAAAGCTCTCGGCTTCGCGATCCCGCGTGTCGCCGTAGCAGGTCTCAATCCGCACGCAGGTGAAGGCGGCCTCTTCGGGGACGAGGAAATCCGGATCATACAACCTGCAATCGACGCGGCCCGAGCCGAGGGCATCGACGCCACTGGCCCTTATCCGGGCGACACCGTCTTCATGCAAGCACGTCAAGGCCGATTCGATGTTGTGGTGGCACAATACCACGATCAAGGGCTGATCCCTGTGAAGTATCTCGGGCTGGAAAAGGGCGTGAACATCACGCTTGGCCTGCCGTTCGTCCGCACCAGCCCAGATCATGGCACGGCCTTCGACATCGCGGGCCGGGGGATTGCAGACCAGGCCAGCTTGGAAACGGCGCTTGCCTACGCCAAGCGGCTGGTAGCGGCGCGAACCAAAACGAACTAGATTCGAAAGGAACCACCACCGATGGGGTTACGCTTTATCTTCATGCTTACGCGCAATGACCGCACGGTTCCGGACGCGTCGCAGCAACTTCAAACCGCGCTCAGCTTTGGCGTGCGGCACATCGGGTTCAAAGACATCGGCGTGCCGATCGAGCAGCTGAAAGGCCTCAATGCAGCCATCAGGACGGGCGGTGCAACTTCCTATCTGGAAGTCGTGTCACTGGACCGCGAAAGCGAAATTGCTTCGGCAAAGGCAGCTGCCGCAATCGGCGTTGACGTTCTTCTTGGTGGCACGCGGGTCGACGATGTGCTGCCGATCCTCAGGGACACCGGCATCCAGTACTTCCCGTTTCCGGGTCGGATTGCCGGTCATCCGAGCGTGCTTGAAGGCGCCATCGACGAAATTGTCGAAAGTGCCAAGACGATTGCAGGGCGCGATGGAGTGCATGGCCTGGACCTGCTGGCATACCGTTCGGCGCAGAACGTGCCCGAGTTGATGAAGGCTGTCTGCGCTGCGGTCACCAAGCCTGTCTACATTGCAGGTTCGATCGACACCCCTGAACGAATCGCAGTCGTCCAAAGCGCAGGCGCAGCTGGTTTTACGATTGGGACTGCGGCTTTGGATGGCAAGTACCCGGCCAATGGGAATGACCTACCAAGCCAACTCACCGCGATCATTCGCGACGTCGCTGCCCTGAACAAGCACCTTTCGCCAATTCACAAGAAGAATTTGTCAATTGAGTTTGCCGGGCTGCACGCGCCTTGGGAGCCTAAAGTCGAGGTGCATGTCAACAACATGCAAATCCAGGTCGCCCTGTTCAAGGGAAGCTCTAACTGGTCATTTCGGCAGCACGACGATCAGCTGTTCTTCGTTCACCGGGGACGCCTGCTCATGAAATTTCGTGACCGTGAAGAGATCATCGAACCCGGAGAGTTCATCGTCGTTCCATATGGCGTTGAGCACAGTGCGGTGGCCTTGGGCGAGGAAGGATGTGAAGTGTTGCTGGCAACGTCAACCGCTCTACCCTGCTACCCACCCGCGGGAACTGATCTCGCACACTCTGAGCGATCCCAGTTGACTGCTTAGCACGACGGAACCGACTGCTAGGTTTCAGTGAAATCATGACGCAAGGCGCAAGAGCAATCATGACCGTGGCTATAGTGCTGCATCGCGCCGACGGCGCACCCGTTGCAAGCTCTTTCCGCAGGGCAGCGTTCGGCAAGGACGACCCCTTGGTGGGGCATCGCGAAATCGCCTGGGAAGGACCGGACTCGATGATCGTGGGCCGAACCAGCTTTATTGGTGAGCTCGAAGTCGCAAGCTTCCCCCACATCGAAACCATCGTCGTGGTGGAAGGAGAGCTGATCCCCACGGCGACCGGGACGGCCCGCTGGTGCTCGGGCCGCAAGCGGGCGTTGTCATCGGATGTGGCACCGCGCTTCGGATCCAGAGCGGATCAGGCGTGCGGTTTTCGTTCTGCGCAGCCGCTTGCGACAAACCGACGAAGCCCGGCCTTGTCCAACTGTTCGCCGACGCCGACATCAAGCCGTCTGCTTCGCTACCGGCCGAGGCCTTGCTTGGCCCGGCCCCGCAATGCCGCAGCGACAACGTCTTCTCCAGCGACGGCGCGGATTGCCATGCGGGCACGTGGGATTCGACCCCATAGGCCGCTTACGCAATCGACGCCCCTTCACACGAGATGGCTTTGAGGCTTCAGCCTACCTCCCCTCTGTGAGGTGGGACGCCAGCGAGCTTTTCACGCAATAATTTGCATGTCCTAAGGCTCACTAACCGCAGGATATTCCGTCCAGGCACACAACTCCGCAGCCTGTCTATTCTCGGCGCGGGTTAGAATGCTTCAGAGTAACCGGAGTCCCGTAGATGCCCGCGCCGCTAATGCACATCGAGTGCAGCCCTTCCCTGCCCCGCGAGGCGGACGTCGTCGTGATCGGCGGCGGCGTCGTGGGCGTGTTCACGGCGTATTATCTCGCACGCCGCGGCTTCAGCGTCGCCCTGGTCGAGAAAGGGCGGGTGGCCGCCGAGCAGTCCAGTCGAAACTGGGGCTGGTGCCGCCAGCAGAACCGTGATGCGCGCGAGCTGCCGATGGCGACCAAGAGCCTCGATCTCTGGGAGAAGGTGGCACAGGAGACTGGCGAGAACACTGGATTTCGCCGGTGCGGGCTCCTCTATCTCTCACAAGACGAAAATGAGCTGGCGGGCTGGGCGAAGTGGCGTGACTTCGCCGGGACAGTGGGCGTTACGACGCATGTGCTGAGCGCGGAGGAAGCCACCGAGAAGGGCAAGGTGACCGGACGCAAGTGGAAGGGCGGCGTTTTCTCACCGACTGACGGAACGGCGGATCCGTCCAAGGCAGTGCCGGTTGCCGCCCGCGGTATCATGGCGGCCGGCGGTACCGTCCATCAGCATTGCGCGGCGCGCGGGCTGGAGTTGAGCGCTGGCAGGGTCAGTGGCGTCGTTACGGAAGCGGGAACCATCCGTACGAAGACCGCGGTCATGTCCGGAGGCGCGTGGGCTTCCTCCTTCTGCAACCAGCTTGGTATGCGCTTCCTGCAAGCTGCCGTGCGTCAATCCATTCTAGCCGTGGCGCCAGGCGCAAGCGGCCTGCCCGATGCCCTGCATACAGCGAGCGTCTCGCTGACGCGGCGCAGCAACGGTGGATACACGCTGGCTATCAGCGGGCGGGCTCGCGTCGATCCAACGCCGCAGCAGTTCAGGTTCAGCCGCGAGTTTATCCCGATGTTCGCCCGCCGCTGGCGCAATCTCGCCCCGGGCGCCTTCGAGGGCTGGCGCCAAGGCCATGAAAGCCTGCGCAAATGGGGCCTTGACGATATTACGCCAATGGAACGGAACCGGATTCTCGACCCGAAGCCCGACATGGGACAGATTCGACTGACATATCGAAGAGCCTGTGAATTGATCCCCGAACTCCAGCGCGTCGCAATCTCCGATGCCTGGGCGGGCTATATCGACAGTACACCCGACGGCATTCCCGCGATCGGTGAAGTGGAGGGGATTCCGGGCTTCATCCTGGCGGCGGGATTCAGTGGTCACGGCTTCGGCATTGGCCCCGGCGCGGGGCATATGATCGCCGACATCATTACAGGCAGCGAGCCTATTGTCGACCCGCGTCCTTATAGGCCCGAACGCCTGAAGACCGCTGCGTGGGGCAAGGTCGCTGAATTCTGAGAAGATCAACTTACAGGTAACAATCGGTCGCACACGAGATTAAGGCTGCGAGCAGCCGTGCTGAAAACAGGGAAGTGACGATGCGCGAATACGAGATTGCCGCCATTCCTGCCGACGGGATCGGCCCGGAGGTGATCGCCGCCGGTCTCCAGGCGCTTGAGGCGCTGCAGCAGCGCTGCGGCGACTTCAAGCTGCGCGTCCAGCACTTCGACTGGGGCTCGGACTACTACAAGGCCAATGGCCGGATGATGCCCGAAGATGGAGTGGCGCAACTGAAGCGCTTCGATGCCATCTTCTTTGGTGCGGTCGGCGCTCCCGATGTGCCCGACGACATCACGCTTTGGGGTCTCCGGCTGCCGATCTGCCAAGGCTTTGATCAATACGCGAATGTGCGGCCGACCAGGATATTGCCGGGCATCGTTTCGCCGCTGGCGGGCGTTGGCCCCGGCGATCTGGATTGGGTGATCGTGCGGGAGAATTCGGAGGGTGAGTATTCCGGCCATGGCGGCCGTGCCCACCGCGGCCTCCCAGAGGAGGTCGGAACCGAAGTCGCGATCTTCACGCGCGTCGGGGTCACGCGCATCATGCGCTATGCATTCCGGCTGGCGCGGTCACGGCCGCGAAAGCTCCTGACTGTGGTTACGAAATCCAACGCGCAGCGTCACGGCATGGTAATGTGGGATGAAATCGCAGCCGAGGTGGCGCAAGAGTTCCCAGACGTCTCGTGGGACAAGATGCTGGTTGATGCTATGACGGTGCGTATGACACTCAAACCTCGCAGCCTCGATACGATCGTCGCCACCAATCTTCACGCCGACATTTTGTCGGACCTTGCGGGCGCGCTGGCGGGCAGTCTCGGCGTTGCACCGACCGCCAACATTGATCCCGAGCGGCGCTACCCCTCGATGTTCGAGCCAATTCACGGATCGGCCTTCGACATCGCCGGCAAAGGTATTGCCAACCCGGTCGCCACCTTCTGGACCGCTGCCCAGATGCTCGAACATCTGGGCGAAAGCGCAGCCTCCGTCCGGTTGATGAGCGCAGTGGAAACAGTGACCAGTGAGGGCGTGCTGACGCCGGACGTGGGTGGCACAGCGACCACGCAGGACGTGACGGACGCCGTCTGCCGGACGATCCGCAGTTCGAACGTGTGACAGGTTTGCGATGAAGCTCGACAAGATCGACATCAAGATCTTATCCCAACTGCAAAAGAACGGGCGGGTCACCAACGTCGAGCTTGCCGACCTGGTCAACCTCTCGCCGAGCCCTTGCCTGATGCGGGTGAAAAAGCTTCAGGCGGAAGGCTTCATTACCGGCTATTCCGCCCAGATCGATGTGTCCAAGCTCGGACAGACTCTAACGATCTTCACCGAGGTCACGCTCAAGCACCATCAACAAAACGACTTCGCGAGGTTTCTCACAGCCGTTCAGAAAGTGGATTCCGTCATCGAATGCCATCTGATTTCGGGCGGGTATGATTATCTTGTGAAGTTCGTCACAGCGGGCATAAGCGAGTATCAGACGATCATGGAGCGCATGCTCGAACTGGATATCGGGATCGACAAATATTTCAGCTTCGTCGTGCTGAAGTCACCGATCGTAAAATCCCATTTGCCTCTCGATGTCATTTTCGACAAATGAAAAGCCGCTCCGCGGTCTGAACACCTGGAGCGCGCGCCGGTGTTTTCTTCTGCTGAGGTCCCATAGCTGCAACTTGCTTGGCACCTGGCGGAATGCGGCACCACCCTGAGGGTTTGCTTCGTCCCCGCTCGGCGTCTGCCGCCTGGACGGGGGAGCTCCGGCGATGGCGAGGATCAGCCCTTCATCGCCGCCCGCACATCCTTGTCTTCGAGGGTTTGATCCAGCGTCATCCGGGTGCGTTCCAGGATACCATCGATTTCGTCGTCCGTGCAGCAGAGCGGTGGTGCAAAGCCGAGAATGCCGCTGTTGAAGGCGCGAATGACAAGGCCATTCTCCCAAGCGCGGTCGAAGATGCGGCGTCCCGGATCTGCCGCCGCCGGCAGCGGCGTTTTGCGCGCCTTGTCGGTCACCAGTTCGACCGCGGCCAGCATGCCGCGACCGCGAATATCGCCAACCAGCGGGTGATCGGCGAGCGAGCGGAGGCCCTTCATCAGGCGCCTCCCGGCCTTCCGGCCGTTCTCGAGCAAGCCATCTTCATAGAGACGCAGGCATTCCAGCCCGACCGCCGCGCTCACCGGATGGGCTGAGTAGGTATAGCCGTGGCCGACAGCCGTTTTGCCGGCCCCGTCCGCGATCGTATTGTAAACATGGTCGGTCATGAAGACGGCGCCCATCGGCACGTAGCCCGACGTCAGTCCTTTTGCCGTGGTCATCAAATCCGGCACGACCTCGTCTTCCTCACATGCGAACAGGGGCCCGGTGCGGCCGAAGGCGGTGATGACTTCGTCGGCAACGAACAAGACGTCGTGTTCTTTGCACACGGCGTGCAGTGCCTTCAGCCAGCCTGCCGGTGGAACCAGGACACCGCCCGAACCCTGGATGGGTTCGGCGTAGAAGGCCGCGACGCGATCAGCACCCAGTTCGGCGATCTTGTCCCGCAGTGCCGCGACCGATGCGTTGATGATCGCCTGCGGGTCGGAACCGACCGGATTGCGATAGGCGTAGTGCGAAGGTATCTTGTGCTGCCAGTCGTAAGGCACGCCGAAGCCAGCATGGAAAGCCGGAAGCGCGGTCAGACCTGCGCCAACCGTAGAGGATCCATGGTAGCCATACTCGACCGAGATAAACTGGTCTTTTCGCGGCGTCCCCTTGGCATGGTAGTAATAGCGAACGAAACGGATCGTGCTGTCAATCGCGTCGGAACCGCCCAGCGTGAAATAGACATAGTTCAGATCGCCAGGCGCCAGTTCGGCAAGGCGCGCTGCGAGACGAATGGCGGGCTCAGATCCTAGCCCGAAATATCCTGTCGCATAAGGAAGCTCTCTTAGCTGCTTCGCCGCTGCTTCGACGACGCTTTCTTGCCCGTATCCGATGTTGACACACCAGAGACCCGCGAACCCGTCCAGCAAGGTTTTCCCGCTTGCCTCGGTCACCGTTGCGCCCTTGGCGGATTTGAGCACCCGCACGCCCGTCTCTTCATGGCTCCGATAGCTTGAAAATGGGTGAACCAGATGTGCACGATCGAGTTCGATCAATGAGTTGGCCAGCATTTCTTCCTCCGATTCAGCCTAGCGCCTGACTAACGAGCGCATAAGTTTGGTGTGACCTGATTTCGACCTTCGGCTCGTCTGCGGTTCGTCGCATCGTGATGCCACCGCCGACGTGGGCCAGCCCGCGACGGGTGAGCCACTCGCCGAGAGCCGTGGATTCGTCGGTGTCGATACGGACAAACTCGCCCGCACTGTCGGCCAGCAGGAAGTCGATCAGGCATCTCGCTTCGTGAAGCTTCCTCCCCACCACCGGCCCAATCACCAGCCCTCGGCCAAACCGACGAACTGCGGCAAACGCCTGAACATTGCCTTCATCGCGAACGACGGCGAACTTCGCGCGCTCGCGCAACGAGCGCATGAGCGCCGACCGGTCATGACCAAACGCCGCGCGATCCAGAGCAACAAGGCGCGCGTGGTCGCCGTCCTTGCCCCATGACACATGTGCCGGTGCGTCTACAGACGGCGCCAGGCCCTGGTGTTGCACGATCTTGCCGGTCGCGACGAATCCCAGCTTCTCGTAGAGCGCGAGCCCTTCCTGCGTCGCCACCAAATAGCAGGTGCGCCCGCCTGCCTTGGCAAGCGCCTCCTCCATCAGCTTGCGACCGAGCCCGCGACCACGCATTGCGGCATCGACAATGACCATGTTGACGGTGGCGGCATCGTCGCCATAGGGCGTCATCAAGATCGTCCCCACCACGCGTCCTTCCTCCTGGACAACGACGCCTTGGCTGAGCGATTGCATCAGTTCCCAGTCTTCACGACGGTGCGGCCATTCAACATGACGTGACAATTCGAGAGCATCCCTCAGATGCGCGAATGTCATCGTTTCCAGCGTAATTTGCTGCGTGGTCATGGTTCAGTCCGGGCCTGAATTCTCTGAGCTCAAGGTAGGCTGCCGCAGACAGCAGTTCCTTCCGACCAGGAGCTGAGCGATAGGTGTTTTGACTTTCCTTTGCCGCCGGCGCCGCATGTTATGCGGACGGACAGCGGGCCGATCGCGCTCCCCTCGCAGACCGAAACGGTCTCGGGCGCAACTCTCTGCCAAGGCTCTACCGCGATACGAAACAATCTGCTTCGGGGCGCATCGAATGCGGCGACTCGTCTTGTTCGGCTCTCATTATGATCCTCGCTGTTAAAGGCACGCAGTGCCGAAAGATTGGAAGGATCGACGCCCATGACCCAGTTCAGACCGAAATACATCACTTTCGACTGCTATGGCACGCTGACCAACTTCGACATGGCCGGCGCGGCGCGACGCGTTTATGGCGCGCGACTATCCGCAACCGTGACGGCGCAGTTCATCAAGGACTTCTCGGCCTATCGTCTCGATGAGGTTCTTGGCGCCTGGAAGCCTTATAGCGAGGTCGTGCACAATTCCGTGGAGCGCGCCTGCAAGCGCAACAATGTGACGTTCCGGCCTGAGGACGCCCAGCGCATCTATGCGGAAATACCGACATGGGGTCCGCACCCGGATGTACCGGCGGGGCTGGCCAAGGTCGCCAAGGAGATTCCGCTGGTGATCCTGTCGAACTCCATGAAGAGCCTGATCATGTCGAACGTGGAGAAACTCGGCGCACCTTTCCACATGGTCATCACGGCCGAGGAGACCGGCGCCTACAAGCCGCATATGAAGGGCTTCGAGCACATGTTCGACAAGCTCGGCTGCGGCCCGGAAGACATTACGCATGTGTCGTCCTCGTTCCGCTACGATCTCATGACCGCCTATGATCTTGGCATCAAGAGCAAGGTCTGGGTGAATCGCGGCCACGAGCCCGCGAACCCCTTCTACGAATACACCGAGATCAAGGACATCGGCGGTCTGGCCGGCGCCGTCGGGCTGGAGCCCGTTCGTGAATTCGCCTGAACGTCTGTTGCCAGTGCAGTCGCCAAGCTGCGGCGCTCCCCACCTCGTTAATGATCACCGGTCGCAATACGGAGAAAGGGGCGGTTTTCACCGCCCCTTTCTTGTTGTTCCAACACTTTGGAAGCTGCAGGTGTTTCCACCTACTTCCTAGTTAAGCCCGCCAACATGAAGGGTCTTGACCTCGAGATATTCCTCGATGCCAAGCTGCGATCCTTCGCGGCCCACTCCTGACTGCTTGACACCGCCGAAAGGCGCAACCTCGGTCGAGATGAGGCCGGTGTTGAGCCCGACCATGCCGAACTCCAGCGCCTCGGCCACACGCCACGAGCGCTTGAGGTTCTCCGTATAGAAATAGGCAGCAAGGCCAAATGGCGTACCGTTCGCGATCGCGATAGCCTCTTCCTCCGTCTCGAAGCGAAAAAGCGGCGCCACCGGGCCGAACGTCTCTTCCGATGCCAGCAGCATATCGGTCGTAGCCTGTCCCAGCACGACGGGCCGTGCATATTGCTTGCCGTCCGGCACCGTCTCGCTCTGGGCGATGATCCGCGCGCCTTTCGCCTGTGCATCCGCGATGTGACGCTCGATCTTGTCGATCGCGGCCGAATTGATCATCGGGCCGATCTCAGTGCCGTCATCGGTCCCTGCGCCAACCTTCATTCGCGATACGCGCTGGCTCAGCTTTTCTGCGAAAGCCTCGTAAACGCCCGCCTGCACGAGAATCCGGTTCGCGCAAACGCAGGTTTGACCCCCATTGCGGAACTTGGATGCGATCACCCCCTCGACTGCGTTGCCCAGATCGGCGTCGTCAAACACGATAAAGGGCGCGTTGCCGCCGAGCTCGAGGCTGAGCCGCTTGATGCTATCGGCCGCGCCACGCATGAGCAGCGCTCCTACGCGGGTCGAGCCGGTGAACGAGATCTTGCGCACCGTCTCGTTGGCCATCAGTTCGTTGCCGATTTCGGTGGGCATGCCGGTGACAATGTTGATCACCCCGGCCGGAATACCTGCCCGTTCCGCCAGAACGCCGAGCGCCAGCGCCGAGAATGGCGTGAATTCCGACGGCTTAATGACAACCGTACAACCCGCGGCCAGCGCCGGCGCCACCTTGCGCGTGATCATCGCGTTGGGGAAATTCCATGGCGTGACGATGGCACAGACGCCGACGGCCTCCTTCAGCACCAGAATGCGGCGGTCGGGCGTTGGCGACGGAATGGTCGAGCCACCGATCCGGCGTGCTTCTTCGGCGAACCATTTCACGAAGGAGGCGCCATAGCGGATTTCACCGCGTGCCTCCGCCAGAGGCTTGCCCTGTTCCAGCGTCAGCAGCAACGCCAGGTCCTCTTCATTTTCCCGTATCAGGCTGTGCCAGCGTTCCAGAAGCGCTCCGCGTTCGGCATGGGTCCTGGCTTTCCAGTCCTTGAACGCTGCCTGCGCTGCATCTATTGCAGCCCTTGTCTCATCCCGGCCCATGTCGGGTACGGTTCCAAGCACTTCCAAACTGGCCGGATCGATCACATCGACAGTCGCGTTGCTGTGCGCATGCTGCCAGACATCGCCAATGAGTCCCCGCTGGCGAAACAGGTCCGCATCCTTCAGGAAACCAATCTTCGTTATTGCGTTCATGGTTCTTTTCCTCTGCTCTTTCAGCTTAATCCGGCCAGCACGGCCTGCGTGATTGCTTCAGTCCTGTCCTTGCCTGCAATCGTGCCTATCCCGCGTGCGGTTGCGGACTCGATTGCCGACATCACTTCGGCTGCCGCCTGCCGCTCGCCCAGATGCCCGAGCATCATGGCGCCGGACCAGATCGCGGCGATCGGATTGGCGATACCGAGATTTGCGATATCGGGTGCCGAACCATGGACCGGCTCGAACATCGAAGGCGCGCTGCGATCGGGATTGATATTGGCGGAGGCGGCGTAACCCAGCCCGCCCTGAATGGCCGCTCCAATATCCGTGAGGATGTCGCCAAAAAGGTTGGAGGCGACGATCACGTCGAGGCTTTCAGGCGCCAGCACCATGCGGGCGGCAATGGCGTCGACGTGGTATTGCGAGACCTCCACATCGGCGTAGTCCTTCGCCACCTCGCGCGTGACCTCATCCCAGAAAACCATGGAATGTCTCTGCGCGTTGGATTTGGTGACGGATGCAAGCTGTTTGCGGCGCGTCCGCGCCTGTTCGAATCCGAAGCGAAGGATCCGTTCGACACCCGCACGCGTGAAGATTGCCGTCTCGATCGCGACCTCATTGGCCGTGCCGGTATGAATGCGCCCACCGGCGCCGCAATATTCGCCTTCCGTGTTCTCGCGGATGCACAGGATATCGAAACCATCACGGCGAAGGGGTCCCCGAACGCCTGGCAACAGCCTGTGCGGCCGTATGTTGGCATACTGCGTGAATCCTTTGCGGATCGGCAGGAGCAGTCCGTGAAGCGATACGGAGTCGGCCACCTTCGCTGGCCACCCCACGGCGCCGAGGTAGATCGCATCGAATTTCTGTAGGATCTCGACGCCGTCTGGGGGCATCATCGCACCGGTTTCCAGGTAGTAGGCGCACGACCATGGGAACCTTGTATTCTCAAGGGCGAAACCGCCTCGCTTTGCCGCAGCCTGCAGCACGTCCCATCCCGCCTCGGTCACCTCCTTGCCGATGCCGTCGCCTGGGATGTGCGCTATCGTGTAAGCCTTCATTGAGGTCCTCCTGGAGACCGACGGGCACCGAAGGTCGCAGCTTGCTCAACATTGCAGCGACATTCGGCATCTCGTACCTGGTTTCATCAGAACAATAGTCGACAGCGCGCCGCATTTTTCGCCGAGAATGAGCCGCCCGACCGCGTCGAATCGCGTCGGGCGGAATCTGGAAAGTCGATTGTTCTGGAACCGCCGCGCGCGCTATTCGGCCGGACCTTGAGCGTTGAGCTCAGTCGTAAACGCTGACGTAGATCTTGCGCACGGTTTCGATCGTGCGCCAGACGCCGACAAAGCCGGGCTTCATCACGAAACTGTCTCCGGTACGGTAAGTCTTGGTCTCACCGCCCTTCTCCTCGATCTCGACGAGACCCGAAACGATGTGGCAGAACTCGCAGGTAGTGCCCTTGATCGAATGCGTCTCGCCGGGCGTCGCCTCCCAGACGCCGGTCAGGACCTTTTCGCCTTTCGAGGCATCCTGCGCCCACGTCTTGAAGGATGGATTGCCCGAAATGAGCCGCTCTGGAGTTGGCAATGCCTCCTTCGGCGCGAAGGCTGGATCTGTGTCGATCGTGATCAGAAGTGACATGTCATGTTTCCCTGTTAGTAGCCGAGTGTCCGATCGACGAGGCCGATCAGTTCTTCCCCGGCGCGGTGGCGCCGGATATTGTCCACGACGGATTGCGCCGCGGAATCTGCTTGCGTTACGGAAGCGATGTGCGGCGTGATCATCACCTTCGGGTGCCGCCAGAGCGGATGGCCGTCCGGCAGCGGCTCGGGATCGGTGACATCGAGCATTGCGGCATCAAGGTGCCCGCTATCGAGAGCCTGAAGCAGGGCGGTTTGGTCTAACTGCGGCCCGCGGCCGACATGCAGCAGCCTCGCCCCGGCAGGCAGCCGGGAGAAGAGGGCCGCATCGAGGATGCCACGGGTTTCTTCCGTCAGCGGCAGCAGGCAAACGAGAATGTCCGTGCGCGCGAGGAAACCGGCAAGCTGATCCGCTCCATAAAAGCAGGTGACGCCGTCGATCTCCTTCCTGCTTCGGCTCCAGGCAGCGAGGGGAAAGCGAAACGGCAGCAATCGCTCGATAGCCGCCTGCGCCAGCATGCCGAGGCCGAGAAAGCCCACGCGGCGCTCGGCGGCTTGCGGAGCGGCAAGACCGAGCCACGCTTGGCGCTTCTGCTGTTCACGATACGCCACCATATCCCGGTGGAGACTCAGCACGCCGAGAACGACATATTCCTGCATCATGCGAATGATGCCGTCCTCGACCATGCGCACCAGCTTCACCTGCTGAGGCAGGCTCTCACGCTTGAACTGGTCGACGCCGGCGCCAAGCGAAAACAGCACTTCGAGATTGCGATAGCGCGCGATGTCATCTGGTGCCGTCCAAGTCAGGAGGTAGCGCACCTTCTCCGGGTCGACACATTCGCTGCTGTGGAACAATTCGACGTCCGGGAGCTCGCGTGCGAAAACCTTGCGGAAGACCGCTGCGCGCACCGGGTCGGAATTGAAAAGAAAAGCCATGAAACCGC
Source organism: Mesorhizobium sp. B2-1-1 (assembly GCF_006442975.2). Lineage (NCBI taxonomy): Bacteria > Pseudomonadati > Pseudomonadota > Alphaproteobacteria > Hyphomicrobiales > Phyllobacteriaceae > Mesorhizobium > Mesorhizobium sp. B2-1-1. Next base: position 386,418 of record NZ_CP083955.1, read on the forward strand.
CCTCTCCGGCTATGCGGCTAGGCGCGTGCCGAGACGCTCGATCATGCTCCGGCAGGCAACAAGTTCGCCGATCTCGATATATTCGTTGGCACGATGAGCCCGGCTGATATCGCCGGGACCGCAGATGATCGCGTCGATGCCGGCCTGCTGATAGAGGCCAGCCTCCGTGCCGTAACTTACCGCAGGCAGCGGCTCTTGCCCCGTCAACTCGGCCAGAAGGGTTGTCAGTTCACTCTTCTGCGGGAGCGAAAGACCGGGATACGCGCTCAACTCATGCCACGCCACGTCAAAGCCGCTGTCACGGAGAGCGATTAGCTGGGCCTTTACCGGCTCAAGCAATGATGATGGGGAAACACCCGGCACGGCACGGAGCTCGATATCGGCGGTGCAGCGATCAGGGATGATGTTGACGGCTTGGCCGCCAGCGATGACACCAACCTGCAATGACGAGTATGGAGGCGCGAAATCCGTGTCGAACGGCCCATCCGCAAGGGTCTGACCATAGGCCACGATCTGCGTGACGAGACCTGACATTGCATGCACGGCATTCAGTCCCAGCTCGGGCCGTGAAGAATGACCGGACCTGCCTATCACCTCGAGCCGCGCGGCCGCCTTGCCTTTGTGCCCCCGCACGGCTTCCATTCGGCTCGGCTCACCGATAATCGCGCCAAGCGGCTTCTCGCACAGGCTTGGCAGGGCGGCGATGAGATGCGGCACACCACGGGCACCCGCCTCCTCGTCATAGGAGAATGCGAGATGAATGGGCCGCTGCAAGTTCGTCGCCGCAAGCCGCGGCAGCGCAGCCAGCACGCAGGCAAGAAAGCCCTTCATGTCGGAGGTGCCTCGGCCATGAAGCCTGGCACCATCTTGGCGCAGAACAAAGGGATCCGAGTTCCATTCCCGCTCACCGGCCGGCACGACATCCAGGTGGCCCGACAAGATGTAGCCGCGGGCACGCCGCGGCCCGATCGTGACAAACAGGTTGGACCGGTCGCCTTCGGGGCCGCAAAGGACGGTCGTTTCTGCTCCGGCCGCCTCGCAATATTCACGCACCCAGTCGACGATCGCGCCGTTGGGCGAGCCCACGACCGAGGGGAACGCGATCAGCGTCGCTAGAATTTCTTCGACATTCACCGGGCGCCGCTCCACTCGCAGTTCGCTGGATGCGACAAGTGTGGCAGCAGGCGAGAGCATTCCGTGCCGAATGAAGCTATGCTTTGGCCGAAGATTTCGAATATTGGCCCGGAACCAGCGAAACCTGCTGGCTTTCGGGTGTAATCATAAGGCAAAAGACGGCTGCGGCACCGTCAGCGACGACAGGACGTGCTCGCGAGTTGGATATAAGGAGCAGGTCGACTGAAATGCAGAGATCAGTGCGCCTGAAGTCTTTCGAACTGGTCGCGCGGGACATCGATGATGTTGACGTCGAGTTGCTGCACGCGCTGTCGATCTCAGTCCGCTGGCCGCATCGGCCAAAGGACTGGGATATTCTGCGCCGCGCCGGCCGCGGCATTGTTGCCGTAGACGGCATTGGTCGGGTTTTCGGCAGCGCGATGTGGTTTCCGCAAGGGGACGATTTCGCCACCATTGGCGTAGTGATCACAACGCCCCGCACGCAAGCGCAAGGCGGTGGCCGATGGCTTATGGACCAAGTGCTTGAGCAGTGTGGCGATCGCAATCTGGCGCTCAACGCCACCCATGTCGCCTATCCTCTCTATGTCTCACTTGGCTTCACGACCGAGGCCATCGTATATATGCGACAGGGGGAGGTTCCGCTGGTACTCCCGGCCATGGCTGATTTGGAAGGTGAATTGCAGACGCTGCCGAGCGACAGGCTGAATGAGATCATCGAGCTGGATACGCGCGCGTTTGGAACAAACCGCGAGAGGCTGCTCGCATTGCTCTCAGCGGATGCCTCGATCTGCACTTTGAGCCGTGGCGGCGAGATCGTCGGCTACTCCATGTGTCGCGAGTTCGGGCGTGGCTACGTGATCGGCCCGATGGTCGCGCGCAGTGATCTGGACGCGGTCCATCTCACAGCCGTCCATCTGAGAAATCTTGCAGGACGGTTCGCCCGAGTCGATACCCGGGAGAAGGATGGCATGTTTGCCGCGTTTCTCGAGCAGTGCGGCCTTGGCATTGCCGAAACCGTTACGACCATGTCCAAAGGGCGTCGCTTCCTGAACCGGGAAGAAAACGGACCGTGGGTTTATGGATTGGCTGGCCACGCATTGAGCTGACTGCGGCACCACAATGCGACCGAAAGACGCCACTGCAGATTGTGGTAGTGCATTTCCACGACTATGCCTTCGTAGTGGCATTTCTGGGTTACCCGTTCCCTTGAAGATATCTTCGGTGTGGGCCATCCGCCATCAATCACTCTCGCATTGTTGCGAAAGGCAGCAAGCAGGCCGCCCTTCCCTCAGCCTCCGGATCGCAGCCGTCTAGGGGCTCCGTGACAACATCAGGCATCCTTTGGAAGCACCTGAAGGACCCGTGCGATGAACATATGGAACTCGGCCATGTAGTTGCGCAAGAACTCCTGCGTGGATTCGACTGTGACTTCGCCGCCGTCCGTGATCAGGCCCGGCGTGAACTGGTGCCGGCCTGCAACACACCGACCGTGACCACTGCCGCATCGGTGGCGGCAACCTCGCGGGACACGATGGTCTGAAGTCGCAGGACGACGGATGCCGCCATAACGGCGGGATCTATACTCGCTTGCGGCATCGACCCATGGGCCCCTCGTCCGAACAGCCGGATTTGAAGGCTGTCCGCCGCGGAGGTGATTGGCCCGGCGCTGCCGGCGACGGTGCCGGCGGGACCGACCATGACATGCTGGCCAAGCACGACATCAGGCGTGGGGAAGCGTTTAAGCAGACCGTCATCGATCATGGCCTGGGTGCCTTGGGCGGTTTCTTCACCAGGCTGGAAGACGGCCATCAATGTACCCTTCCAGTCTTTGCGCGTCTGCGCCAACAGCGTGGCCGCACCGACAAGCCAGGCGACGTGCATGTCGTGGCCGCACATATGCCCTACCGGCACCGTGTTCCCTTCGGCGTCCGTCGCCGTGACCTTGCTGGCCAAGGCGAGGCCCGTATTCTCGGCGATCGGGAGCGCGTCCATGTCGGCCCGCAGCATCACCGTCGGCCCCTTGCCGTTGCGGAGCAATCCCACCACACCCGTCTTGCCCACCCCGGCTGTTACCTCGTAACCGGCGTTCTTGAGCCTTTCAGCGGCAATGCCCGCTGTTCGCGTCTCCTGCATCGACAGTTCCGGATGGGCGTGAATGTCTTTGTAGAGCGCCTCAAGATCGGGCAGCAGCCTGCCCATGTTCGACAGGACGGCGGATGTGTCCTCACGAGAAGTATGCTTCTTCATGACAATCTCCTGCCGACGGCTTGGACAACCGGCCTTTTAAGCCTTCGATGGCCCAGCGGAGTAGACGATGATCATTGCTGTCCCCTGTATCGACAGCAAGTCCGATTCCTATGATCAACCAAATCGTGACCTCATCCCGATACGGTGCCGGTGTTCCGGGCGAAGCCTTCATGCGTATTTGCAAGGGCTCGGCCTCGATGGCTTAGTCGCCTTGTGGCGATGTCAAAGATCAGTTTCGGGGGGCGAACTGTCCACTCACCAGTCATCCTTGATCGATTTCCATAGCTGCGAGCTTGGCTACTTGCTCTGCCAAACGATCGCAGGGAGGCGAAACGTACGGATACGCTTCCCGGAGGGCCACTGCCCGTGCGGCTAGTTACGTCGGTCTTGTCCGCGTCGTGCACGGCTTGGCAGCAGCAGGCTTATTTCGACCGTGCTCCCGGCAAACGACATCCCAATACAAATTTGCATTTCGGTCCGCGATTAGACGGCCGAGACACTACCATATCTTAGCGCGAGCCAAACGCCGGCATTCGTGACGTCCAGATCGCCAAGCCGATGATGACGATTAATATCCAAAAGAGCGAATTGAAGAGCATGCGAACAAGGTCGCGGTTTTGGTCCTTGGTAACGCCAAGCCGATCCGAGATCGAGATAATGTCACCGGGCGCGATCAACAGCCAGATTATGAGACGAACGAGTCTTGCCATGCAATTCCTTGCCTCTCCAGCCAGATAGGAAAGCATCAACCGGCGCTCAAGTCGAGCGTGCCACACACGAAGCATGCACTGGCTCGCGCCCGGTCGGGTTCGCATCATTCGAAGCAGAGATGAGACCAGTTCGGTGAAGAGAAAGCTGCGATCTTTGCAAGTTGTCCCGAACTCGGCATCCCTCGCCAGGCGATCCCGCGCTTGCCCGACCGGGTTCAAAGGTTTGTGTGAAGCTCGATAGCCCTCGGGGCCGGATCACGGAACGTGGTCTGTCCTGCGAAACACATATCATGCCGCCGACATTCCCCTTCGTGCTGAGAGCATCGATGAGACCGGGCCCCCTTCCCTTCGGGCTTTCCAGTTCCAGGCGCGATAGCGGGCCGTGGTTGTACTCGTGCGTCACCCGCTGAACGGTCTCCTTCTGCGCTTCACGAGGCCGGCGCTTTCGACTGCATGGCCATGACAAAGCTCCTTCCAAACTCGGTTTTGCCTTTGCCGTCGATGGCTGACGTGAATTCTATTGAAGAACGGAAGCTGCCCTCGGCGCCTCACCAGCGAATGACGATCACCTTATCTCTCCCGCCGCCCAGTTGGATCGCCTCGGTGCCATCGGACTTGCGGCTACCAATTTGAGCGTCGTCAACGATTTCTACCGCAGTAGGATTCATGCCAAAGGCTTCGTCCACTTCGGCGCTGCAGACCAGCGTCCGGCGGTAAATCCTTGATCTGCTCTAAAAGCTCGCGAACGGTCATTTCGCACCTGTTTCGTGGAAGTGGAAGACACAGATCGCAAACTGCCCCCCTCGCGAAATGTTCCTCCTGCACGGCGAATATCCCCGCAGGCGGAGCTGATGGCATCGCTCAGCCGCTCAGCGGATCTTGCGGGCGACGAGGTGATGAAGGATCCGCTTGGGAGCATCACCTTTGCCCCTTTGTTTGCTTATGGCTGCCCCTGGCCGCCGCCGGACCCGTAGATATTTCCGGTTGCGAAGCTTGCATCGTTGGCTGCCAACTGCACATAGATGGAGGCCAGTTCCGCCGGCTGACCCGGCCGTTCCAACGCAGTTGTGCTGCCGAATTTCTTGTATTTTTCCTCCGACGCGCCGCCGCTTATCTGCAGGGGCGTCCAGATCGGTCCCGGGGCCACGCCGTTTACGCGAATACCCTTAGGTCCGAGCTGCTTCGCCAACGACTTCACGTAGTTCATAGTCGCGGCCTTGGTCTGAGCGTAGTCGAGAGCTCGGGCGAAGGATCGTAGGCCTGTTCCGAGGTCGTTCCGATTATGCAGGATCCTGGCTTCAGATGCGGCAGCACCGCCTTGATGATCCAGAACGGCGCGTAGATGTTGGTCTTCATTGTAGCGTCGAAGTCCTCGCTCGTTATGTCGAGGATGGAGGGTTTCGCCTGCTGCCGGCCGGCATTGCAGACGACGATATCGAGCCCGCCGAGCTGCTGCAGGGCGTCGGCAACCAATTTCTGGCAGAAAGCCTCCTCCCGCAAATCGCCGGGAAGCGCGACTCCGGTCCTGCCGGCATCTCGTATAAGTTGGATCACCTCACTCGCGTCGGGCTCTTCCGACGGATAGAAGTTGATCGCGACATCCGCTCCTTCGCGCGCATAAGCAATAGCGGCGGCCCGGCCCATACCGGAATCGCCTCCCGTGATCAGAGCTTTGCGACCCGCAAGCCGGTCTGAACCCTTGTAGCTGGTCTCTCCGTGGTCGGGTTTCGGCTTCATGTCGCGTGCCAGGCCGGGCCAGGGCTGCGTCTGTGCTTCGAATGGCGGCTTCGGGTACTTGGAGCGGGGATCTTGCATCGCGGGTCCGTTCTCTGAGATTTTGGTCGTTGTTTGCTGGGCGCTGGCCGTACCCGAGACGCCGGCCGCTATTCCGACTCCTGCTGCCGCCATGACTTCACGTCGGGACAATGAACGGGGACGGTCTTTGGTCATTCGACTTCTCCGAGGCGCGTGAAACGTCCGAACCGCCTCGGCCTGATAAGGCTCCTTGGTCCGATCGAGAGAGCCCGAGGAGGGCCGCCATGTCATCTTTTCTCCACGGGATGGCGAATTTTCTCCACGGGATGGCGAATGGCTGGGCGGCTGGTTGCGCAGGAGGTCCGATTGACCGCGAACCCAAGAGCTCTCAATGCCCGAGATAAGGAAGCAATGGAGCAAATCATCGGCTATGACAGCCGAAATTACCTCGACTGGGAGATCGGCAGTGCGTACGAGGCGATCCTGCTGGCGTTGTGGGCCCACAGAATTTCGCCCACCCAATTGACCGCTAGCAGAGTTCTTTGCCCGTTAGCGGCAACGCATCTTCGTCCAATGATTTGAGCCGGCCGATCCGGAGCTCGCGGCTGGTGATTGATCTAATCGGTCTGCACGACCGACATAATTTCACCTTTGACAAGCGCCTGGGGATTACGCGGCCTCTTCCGTCTCAGCGTAATTGACGGGATTCTGCAGGTATGACGGGTCGAGCCGTCGAGCCCAGTTCCTCTCAGCATCGAGCAGTTCATCCTCCTCAGTCAGGCCGTTCATAAAGAGCCTGAGGACGTGCGCAGCAATGCGCGCTGCTTCGTTCGAAGCAGGGGCTACGCCGCGCTCTTTGCAGACGGAGTGACAAACGTGGGCAAGCATAACAATATCGCTCGGCCCCAAAAAACGACCAGGATACAACATACCGTTCTCTGCTCAAAAGCTACTGATGGCTACCGGTTACGCAAGGTTACCAGCAGTTACAATTAACTATGATAGTCATGCACCTCGACTTTGCGAAACATCCATTGCGCCCTCGAAAGGGCGTCAGGTACCAGCAGCACTGAGGCCGAGCCGGACGCTGGGCTGATCTGGCTGCTCGGGAGAATGTGAGAGAGCCTGAAAACTTGGACGAAGTGAAGCCGCTGGACCCGGGAGCGGCAGTCCCGTGCGCTCTGTGGCCGCGGCTACCAATGCGATCAAAGCGTCCGTCATCGATCCTTGAATGCCGGCCGATCGCGCAAGCTCCAAACATTGGCGTCCGGTTCAAATGTCGCGCCGACCACCCGCTCCTTCTCCTCCGGCCCAGCGCCGGCGCCGCTCGACCGAGGTGATCACTTCAATCTGATGCTTCGTCATAGGGCTACTCCTAGTGCTGGCACTAGAACTTGCAGCCCTTCAGCCTATGTCAGCAAGGCTGCTTCACCGGATGGGTACCGGATTTCCAAAGAGGACATTCGTGCTTCTCGCGGTCGCTCGCCTCGCCATGTGTATATCGAGGAGAGATCGCCGCGATCTCCTATTCATTTCACCTGCACTTCGTCATTCCCGTATGGACCGGTATGTCGTCGATCAGCGCGCAGCGCTGGAACGGACGAAACTGAGGCAGGGGGTAATGTCCGGGTAGAGGGCGGCCTCTACGGCCGGCATGCGGAACCCGAACACATAGTTCGATCCAATAGCCGGCCCTGACTTTCAGTTCCACACTACGCGCCGATGAATTGAACCGGAAGAGTCCGGCCGCGTTGTTGGGAAATCGAAACGTAATCCTTGGAGGAAGAAATGGCCGCTACTCAAACAACTCGCGGGCGCAGCCAGGACCGCGCAAAGGTCGCTGGCGGGCAGAATCATGAGGTGAAATACGAGGCGGGCAAGAGTGGGGCAAGCAAAGCCGACGTCAAATCGGCCGTGAAATCGGTCGGCAACAGTCGCAAGAAGGTCAAGGACAAACTCGGAAAGAAATGAGCCACGACAAATGGTTCGGATTGCCACCTTCAATGTGAACGGTGTCAATGGACGGCTGCCCGTGCTCCTCAAGTGGCTCTCGGCCACCAACTACGACATCGTCTGCCTCCAGGAACTAAAAACGTCCGACGAGAAATTTCCGATCGAGGCCATCCGCGAGGCGGGGTACGGCGCCATCTGGCATGGCCAGAAATCCTACAACGGAGTGGCCATTGTAACTCGAGGGATGGACCCGGTTGAACGCCGGCGCGGCTTGCCTGGCGATCCTGATGACACTCACAGCCGCTACATCGAAGCCCAGGTGGACCGGCTCGTTGTCGGCTGTCTCTACGTGCCCAATGGGAATCCAGCGCCTGGTCCCAAGTTCGACTACAAGCTGCGCTGGTTCGACCGCTTGATCAGCCACGGCCAGGACTTGCTCAAAGCGGGAGCGCCGACAGTGCTGTGTGGAGACTACAACGTCGTTCCAACTCCGATTGACGCCGTGGTGCCGCGACGATGGCTCGGCGATGCGGTTTTCTTCCCCGAGAGCCGGCAAGCCTATGCCGAGATGCTTGAGGATGGCTGGATCGATGCGGTCCGGCGCATCCGCCCGGAGAAGGGGGTCTATACTTATTGGAATCACTCCTATGGCGGCGGCTACGACAAGAGTTCTGGCCTGCGAATGGACCATCTGCTCGTCAGTCCATCGTTGTCGCCCAGGCTTCGCGATGCCGGCGTGGATGTTGGGACGCGAGGGTGGGAAAAGCCCAGCGATCATGCGCCGGCTTGGATAGAGCTCGACTAGTCGATTTTGACGGGGCCAAGTTCAGATGTCAGCAGGTTCACGCCTTTGTCCGAAACTTGTCGCATATTTCGGACATGTCCTTGGTTGAGCCTGACAGCAATTTCCGTACGCGCGTGCTTGCACGGATCGAGTCCAAACCCGACGAGGTATGGACCCGCCGACTTTGCAGACTTCGGTGGAGGCATCGAGAAGAGCCTCAACGGTGGCAAACAGGGTCACACTCGACCTCGCCGTCTTTCCAACCCACGCGCCGCCTTTCGTGCGACCCTGAGGTCATCGAGAGTTGGCTGCCACCAAAGCGCGTCACCAATCTCCGTCTTGGTTCGCGAGGGCCAGGTCTTGATGAGCTCATCGAAGGCGGCGGGACGCCACCGACCCCAGACATAGTCATGGTGGTCTGGAAAGTCGGCGTACTGGGTACCAAGAATGTCGCCATCGACGGGCTCGCCATCGCACCCGATGAAGACGATGACACCGTAGCCCCGTGTCATTACCGGCCGGCCAAGCGGCGGAAGATCGTTTGGATCCAGCGGATAGCGCCTGCGGCGGCGTTCCGTGGCATGGGCGCGAGACGCCAGTTCTTGCGGAGACCCCTGCCTCTGCGCCGCGCGCTGTTTTCGCGCTTCGGGCTCGTTGCGAAGAGCGGCAGCCTCAATTTCCGCCCAGCGTCGATGCAGTTGTTCATAGGAGCGATATGGCACTTTCCAAGCGTGCCTGTCGGGATCCCAGGACGCAAACGGCACGTCGCGCATCACCTTCACCACCGAGCGAGAATATGGTGTTTGCACCTCCAGCCGATCCTGGTGCACGAACAGGTACTTGGAAACGATAGGATCGAAGGCGTAGGCGTCGCGTCCTCTGCTGTCAGCATGCACGCTCGATCCGGCGAGTTCTTGCTCCATCCAACGATTGACGCGCCGAGCTGCGGTCTTTCCCGGGACAAACCAGGCCTTGAGTTGATCGCTCCAGCGGGCCCGGGGAAAACTCTTCCGGAAGCGTTCGACGGTGGTCCGATCAAAGGGGAAGGACGCCGGCACGCCCGTTGAGACATTGTCATTCGAACCTGATCCATCCGTTCTCTTCATGATCATGGAGCCTTCACCGCATCTCTGACAGGAGAACGCTTTACGAAGGCGCAAGTGCCCTTCGCGCCGATGTCGGCAAGAACTCCCAGATTGCAGGAGGCGAACGTACCTTTGCTTACTTCGCTAGGGCCTGGGCGATAGCGCGATCGGCGATCCAGCGCGCAATGCAACAGGATCTGCGCTTTTCGTCCGGAAGCCCGAGAGGCCGATCAAGCTGGATTTGCACCAGCTTTCTTAATTCGAGACCGAAATCGAAATTCAACAGTGCCAATTATGTGGACCTTCTCGAGCACAGACACCTGACCGTTTCCATTCATCGCCCAAGGCCAGTTTATCGCTGGAAAGCCAAAGTGCGGGAATTCAGGAGAAATGGCCGCTGGATGCGTTTTTTCTGAAGGGGGTTGTCGAGGGGAGATACCCATGGCTGCACCAGTCTGTCGGCGCTGCCAAATTTGCAGATCGCATCCAGGACCTTTCCAACGACATTCCGGAGCTATGTGACATTATGGAGGCGTTGCTTGCCGCCCGACAGAAACTTCGCGAGCAGTTCACGGTGCTGCATGAAAGGTTGTTGTCGATCGTGAAGGATGACACGGTTCTGCAGGCGGTTGATGACCGTGCCTGGTATCGGCCCTGTCGTTGCGCTGGCTTTCAATGCCACGGTCGACGTTCCTGCACGCTTCAAGAACTCGAAAGCCGTAGGTCCGGCTCTCGGGTTGACGCCGCGGTTGCATCAATCAGGCGAGGACAATCGCGTCGGACGTGTTTCCCTGTGCGGTGACGCCATGATGCGGACGCTGCTTTATGAAGCCGCGCAAGTCTTGCTGACGGTGGTGAAAAAGTGGTCATGGCTGAAAACTTGGGGATGAACATCGCCAAACGTCGAGGCCGGCAAAGGGCGACCGTTGCCCTTGCTCGCAGAATGGCTGTCATCATGCACAGAATATGGTCCGACGGCGGTGAGTTCCGCTGGGCGCGAGAGGAAGCGACGGGGGTGATATAGCCGGGTCCACCAAACGAAAGGGAGAAGATCCGATAACGGGATCCGCCAAGGGCGGATACATGTCCTTCGCGGGACGGAGGATGAAGAGAGGACGTGCCGGGACTCGTTTCCACCGCGGCAACGTGGTGAGAACGCTGTTTAGATTGTCCCCTTCATTCCAACTGATCCCATGCTGGGAGGGCCAAAGCGCCGATCCCGAAGAGAAGCAGGGCCTCGCGAAAGACATCAAATGCCCATGGTAGAGGAAGCTTGAAAGCGATTGACTTCAACACACCGAATAGAGAAGTCCCGGCATTTGCTGGAGCGGATTGAGAGTGAAGCGCTCGGGCTGGGAAGCTCATGCCTTGCAGATGAACTCGTAGGGGGTGAGACTTTGAGGGTTTCGAGTCTGCGACCGAAATTGTAGGCCGCGACCAAATCGGCAAGATGCCGACGCAGTTGGGCGTGATCGTGGTTCTGGGATGCCGCACCGAGCCGCAGCGTGTATGAGAGGCGCTCAACATCGCGTCGGCCGCGCCGCGCTTGGCGGTTTGTGTCTTCTGAGCGGGGAGCGGCTTTCGCTTGGGACGAAGGCAGCGTGATGCTGATCATCGCCGCCGCGCTTCGGTCGCCGATGACGCATGATCATCAGCAGCACCAGCATCGCCACGATGATCATCATGATCGGCATGCCAATGACCATCGCCGCGGTCGGTTGGTCCGTGTGGGGTACATTGGCGCTCGGCTACGCGCCGCCGATCACCATGACTTTGGGCTGGCTGGCCAATGCGAATGCAGCGAATGAGCGCTGCACCCGTTCTAAATCGAGGCCGTCGGCAATGATGACCAGCCGCGATGTGCGGTCTTGGCTCGGCCACGCCTCCATATGTACAGGAGGATGAACGAGATGCTGCACACCGTGGACCGCGACCGGGCGGTCTTCACCTGCGATGTTCAGGATGCCCTTCACCCGAAGGACACGCTCTCCATGTCTGTTGAGCAGCATGGTGAGCCATAAGCCGAACGCGGTCCAATCGACTTGCTCGTCCCAGACCAGGACGCAGGATGCGATCGCCGCTTGATGCGCCTGTCCGTCGGCAGTCGCCAACACGGCAGCCTCCTCGCAGAAGAAGCCTGACTGCGATTGCAGCTGGCTTGCACGGGCTACAGTCTCCTGCTCGAACAGATCTCGTGCGCAGAACCCGGAGCGGACATTCAGTATCGGGGCATCCGGATTGATGCGCTCCAGCCGATCTGCAAGTCGCCCGATTTTGGCGTCGTCAGCGAGATCGGTCTTGGTCATGACCAGCCTGTCGGCAATGGCCACCTGACGATTGGATTCGATATATCGGTCGAGGTTGGCAATCCCGTTCATGACGTCGACGGTGGTCACCACATTTCCCACGATGAAATGGTGCTTCAGCATCGGATCGGATTTTAGCGTCGAAAGAATCGGAAATGGGTCAGCCAGCCCCGTACTTTCGACCACTACCTGCCGGAACGGGGATATCTGGCCTCGCTCCCGCTTCGAATATAGATCGCGGATCGCGTCGGCCAGTTCACCGCGCACGGTGCAGCACACGCAGCCGGACTGAAGCAGTACCATGGTTTCGTCAATTCGTTCCACCAAGTGGTGGTCGAGCCCAACCTGGCCGAATTCATTGATGAGCACGGCCGCGTCCGATAGATCAGGGTCATCAAGCAACCGTTTCAGAAGCGTCGTTTTGCCCGAGCCGAGAAAACCTGTCAGCAGGTGGACCGGGGTGAAAGGCGGTAGTTCAGCCATCGCGACCGGCTTCGAAGCTTGCGATGACATCGGCCTCCAACGGATCGCAAGTCCTGCCCGAAAGACGCTCCGCAGCCTGCCATAGGTGTCCGAGATCGTTGATGATCTCGGTCTTGCCCGTTCGCGTTGAAATGACAAAGGCCGTCCCCTGCCAGTCCGCCAGCCGCATGCCGAAGGAGGCCAGGATGAGATTAGCTATCCTGACGCGATTGGCGCGCTCACGGCGCCGGTCAACGTTTTCGACGTTGCGCGTGTAAACGCCGGGCCGGGCCACGGCATCGGTCCAATGTTCGTTGCTGCCTAGAACGCCGCATAGCGAGCACATGATCTGCTCCTTGGATGACCGTCTTCGGAGACCGTTTGACCCCGACAGGGCCTTACAGTTCCTCTGTAGGTGGTTGCCCTGCCTGGCGATGCCAAGTCCCCCCTGCCTGGTCTACCGCAGGCTTCGACCAGAAGAAGAACGCGGTCTCGGAAATGCCGAGGCCGCGTTCTTCTGTCGAGGAACTCAAGGGGCCGGGATCGGCTTAACCTTGTTTGGCTCCAGCCAGCCCTTGGTCGGCTCACATTTTCCGCAGTTGATGCCGGGCAAATTGTCGGCGTAGGTCACGTCGGGCAGATCCTTGATGGTTGCGCCCGGCGTGGGCGTACCATCTTGCACCGACTTCAAGCTGAGTTCGGGCAGCAGATCGCCGTTCAGCGAGGTGTCGATGAAGAGCGGTGGCACCTTGTCGGCAGGGAAAGTGTTGCAGCCGTCAACGAAGGTCTCACCCTGGCAGAGCTTCACATCCTGCGGCTCAACCCATGGCAGCGGATATTCGATGTTGTTAGCGGTTAGCTTCTTCTTGCCGGTCACGACTTCCATCATGAGCTTGAAGGCGTAGCCGCCAACGGCCGGACCCGCGCTCGAGGAGACGCCTTTCAGGCCCTTGGCCTGCATTGCCGGATCCGCCATCGCGAGACGATAGCCGTTGTTGGACTGGCCGGCAATCACGACCAGCTTGTCGGGACGACTGTTGATGACGGCTTGCAAAGAGCCAAAGGTGCCGTCAACCGTCCAGATACCGTCGACGTTGGGGTGCGCGGCTAGGATCTTGGCAACCTCCTCCTGCGAGGTCGCGTCGTTCCAGTTGCCATAGAAATCGCCGACGATCTTGATGTCGGGATATTTCTTGAACACGCCATAGGCCTGTTCGTCATAGGTCTTGGTCACGGTCGTGCCGGCGACGCCGTGGTTGAAGATCAGCTCTCCCTTGCCGCCCATCTGGTTCACCATCCACTGCGCCGTATTGGCGCCGTAACGGGCGGTGATGTTGGAGACGTTGTGCGCGCAGGACTCCGTAACCGTACTGTCGTATGTGAACACCACGACGCCTTGATCGCAGGCTTGCTTGATGGTGCGGTTGAGCGCAGTCGGCGAGAGCGGATACAGAAGAATGGCGTTGGCGCCTGCCGCGATCATGCTCTGGAGGTCAGATATCTGCTTCTGCACGTCGGTGCCGGAGATAATGGTCTTGAACTCTACCTGGTTGTCGTAAGGCGGGGTCGAAGCCAGTGCCTTGATGCCGTTGGCGGCGCTCGCCTGCCAGGTGTTGCCGCTGTAGCTCATGTTCAGGAACACCTTGTAGGTATCCTGGGCATTCGCGCTGGATGTCCCCAGACCAAGCAACGTGGCGGCGATGGCCGCCCGGCCGTAAGTCAGTCTACGCGAAGCGTTCTTCATGTTCTTTCTCCCATTTGAAGCGACCGCCGACTAACGGCTTCGCAGATTGAGCCGCCCACGCTGGAGCAGCAAAGCGATGATGATGATCCCGCCCTGCACCAGGTCGCGGAATCCCTGCGAGAGGCTGAGCGTGGTGATGACGGTGGACAACGTGCTGAGGAAGAGCGCGCCGGCAAGAGTTCCGAGATAGATGCCGGAGCCACCGGTGACCCGTGCGCCGCCGATGACGACGGCGGCGATGGAGGGCATCAGCAGCGCATCGCCCATGTCAAGCGTCGCGCTCGAGGAATAGCCGGCCAAGAGGATGCCGGTCATTCCGGCACAAAGGCCGCTGATGGCATAGACTGCGATGGTGAGCGCGGCGATCGGCAGGCCCAGCACGTTGGCCGCGCCAGGGCTGCTGCCAATGGCGTAGAGCTTGCGGCCTTCCGCGCTCTTGTTCTGGAACAGCCAGGCGAACACCGCAAAGACGATTATGAAATAGACGGGGTAGGGTACCCCCAGCCAGCGGGAGCTCATGAACTGCTGGATCGCAGGAGCGACCGATTGTTGCGAATTGCCCGCGGTGAAACCCAGCGCCACCCCGAAGAATGTGATGCCGGACGCCAGCGTCACGATGAAGGGCGGGATCTTGGCAATCGCCACACCGATGCCGTTGATGAGACCGATGCCAAGACAGCACAAGAGGGTAAGCGGAATGGCGTACAGCAGCGCGTCGTTGCTGCCGCGCGTAAGTTCCGCGATCATCATGCCGCCGACACCGATGACCACGCCCAGTGACAAGTCGATGCCGCCCAGAAGGATCACCAGCCCCTGCCCGAACGAAGCGACCACCAGGAAGATGGCGGTAACCAGTATGGCGGTGAGCTGGTCGAACGAACCGAAATTGGGACTGGCGATCTTCGTGCCGATGACCAGCAGCGCCGTGGCGGCGAACACGGTGATCGGCGGCACAAGGTCCGATGAGACAAGTGCGCGGCGCGCGCTCTGCGCGCCGTGCTCGGACGTCTGTGCCGGGGTCGTAATGTCCTTGTCGGTCATCAGGCTTCCCTTCTCGCGGAACGGCGCGCCAAATAGACGGAGGCTTGGCCGAAAAGGATTGCCAAGATCATGATAAGTCCGTTGAAGATGTTGGTGTAAAAGTCAGCCACGCCGAGCGCGAACAGCATCTTTTGCAACACCGTCAAAATACCTGCACCGGCCAGCGTGCCGACCACCCCGCCGCGACCGCCGAACAGGGACGTGCCGCCGATCGCGACCGCCGCGAACATGAACAGCAAGAAGGAATCGCTGATGCGTGGATCGCCCGAACCGATCTCGGCGCTGAAAACGAAGCCGGCCATGGCATAGAACAGGCCGGCGGCCACGAAAGCGAATAGCCTGGTGGCGCGGATATTGAGCCCCGAGAGCCGCGCGGCCGTCTGATCCGTGCCGACCGCGTACATTGCTATGCCCATGCGCGAATGCTTGAGCAGAAACCAGAAGACGAGCACCAGCACCAACAGGATCGCCGGCACGGGAATGCGTAGAATGTCGCCGGTGATGCCATAAGCGATGGATTCCACCACCTCGCCGCCAGGTGCCGGAAGGATGAGGAGCGCGATGCCTTGGCATGCGATCAGAGAACCGAGCGTCACGGCGAGCGACTGCAGTCCAAAATAGGCGACCAGTATGCCGTTGAGACCACCGACCACGAGGCCGACCAACAGAACCAGGCCGAAGCTGCCAAGGGCGCCCGCATCGCCGCCACTCACCGTCGCCACCACCACATTCGCGATGGCGATCACACCGGGGCCCGAAAGGTCCAGCTCGCCGCATACCACGACGAGCGTCAGTCCCGTTGCGGCGAGGGCGAGTACGATGGCGTTGTTGAGGAGGTTACCGATGCCGAACAGCGAGAGTGCCGAAGGCTCGTGGGCGGCATAGACGGCGAACATGACGATAAGCAGGCCGATGGCGGCGACCGCTCCGTTGCCTAGAATTGTCAAGCGGCCGCGAGGCGTATCGGATGCCATCGTTACGCCCCTTGGGCGGCAGGCCGCCGCGACCCGTCGCGATAACCGGATGCCAGCGACAGCATACGGTCCTGTGAGAGATGGTCGCGGCCCAGCTCGCCGGCAATCGAATTGCGGTAGAGAACGAGGCAGCGATCACAGAGCTGAACGAGTTCGTCCAGTTCAGTCGAATAGAACAGGATCGAGCCGCCATCGCGCACGAACGCGCGCATCATGGCGTATATGTTGCGCTTGGCGCCGACATCGACACCGCGCGTGGGATCGAACAACAGCAGGCACCGCGCGCCCGTTATCAGCGCCCGCGCCAGCACCGCCTTCTGCTGGTTGCCGCCCGAAAGCGCGCCGACGTTGAGGGGCAGGAGCTGCTTCGAAAGGTTCACTGCCGGGGTTACCTGCTCCACCAGCCGCAGCTCGGAAGATCTGTTTACGAGCTTGAATGGGCTCACCTTGTCTATCACCGGCAGCGAGATATTCGCCTGCGTGGTGAGATCGTGAAACAGTCCTTCGGACTTTCGTTCCTCCGGCACCAGCACCATGCCGAGCCTACGCGCCGCGCGAGGCGAGCCGACCGAAGTCGCCTTGCCTGCGATCGAGATCGTGCCCTCTCGCAGCGTCGACAAGCCCACCAGCGACTTGAAGAGACTGGACTGCCCGTGACCCTCCAGACCCGCCACACCAAGAATCTCGCCGGGAGCCAGCGAGAAGCTGATATCATTGACGCCAGGGCCGATCAGGTGACCGACCTCCAGCGCCGGCGTGGCGCCGACGCGAACCGCCGACGGCGCCTTCTCCGCGGATTCAACCACGGAGCGACCGGCCATACTGCTGAATATCGCTTCGTCGCTCATGGATTCAACATCGCTTTCCAGCACCTTGCGGCCGTTACGCAGGATAACGCAGCGCTGGCACAAGCGGCGGATCTCGTCGAGCTTGTGGCTTATGTAGAGCACTGACGTGCCGCCACGAACAGCGGCATCGACCAGCTTGAAAAGCCATTCACGGTCGGAGAGCGCGGCGGTCGCTTCGTCGAGCACCAGCACGGCCGGGCGGTGCCGCAGCGCACGCACGATCTCGACCTTCTGGCGCATGCCGAGCGGCAGATCCTCGACCAGCCGCCGGGGCGCGATATCCGCCACGTCATGGGCTTGAAGAATCTCAGCCGCCTCACGCTCGATGTTGCGCGCCGACACCAGACCAAGGCGGTTGAGTGCCGGGCGCGGCAGGAACAGGTTCGCGGCCACTGACAATGTCGGAATCAGGCTGAGTTCCTGGAAGGCGGTTGCTATGCCGGCCAAGCGGGCGTCCACAATGCCCTGCGGCTTGAAAGGAGCGCCGCGCAATTCGATGGAGCCGGTATCAGGTGTGACGACGCCACTCAGTATCTTCACGAGTGTCGACTTGCCGGCGCCATTTTCGCCGAGCAGACCGCACACTTCGCCGGAGCGCATTTCAAACGAAATATCCTCAAGCGCAATCGTGGCACCGTAGCGCTTGGACACGGATCGGAAATCAAGGACGTTGTGCGTTCTATCCTTCATTCCACCTCTTCCCAGTCTTCCCTATTTGGTCAGACCAAGATTGGAGCTAGCACGCCTTACCCGCCATGACAATTAAGAAAACTTGCAAGAAAGCTTGAATTTTCAGCACATTTGGTCTGACCGGAAATGGGTGGTCGAAAAGCAATGCGAAGGGCACCAAATCCACCATCAATTCTGCTGTTTCCAGCAGAATTGACGGGAGCTGCCATCGGCGAGATGACACAGAAAGTATAATCAATCCGATCTATCGGGTCTGACCACTCAAGCGAACCGGGCCGGAGACCGCGCGGCGATCCCGGCATAGTACGCCGAAGCCGCTCAGGATTTGGGACGTGCCTTGCCGCTGCGCGGGAAGCGCTTGCCGAAATCGGCCGCGATCTCTTCCATCTTGACGAACTTCACGCCCTCGAAGCCCTTCATATAGTCATGGAGCCGTTCGTGCATCTTCAGCACATGCGGCTTGCCCGACACGTCGGGATGGATCGTCAGCGGGAACACGGCATAGTCGTAGTTCTCGTAGACCCAGTCGAACTGGTCGCGCCACATCTGCTCGATATCGCGCGGGTTGACGAAGCCGTGACTGTTGGGCGAGGCCTTGATGAACATCATCGGCGGCAGGTCATCGAGATACCAGGATGCCGGTATCTCGATGAGATCGGTCTCCTCGCCTTGCGAATACGGCTTCATCCAGCTGGATGGATGCTTGGAATAATCGATCTTCGTCCACTGGTCGCCGACCGTCACATAGTAGGGGTGATGGTCGTTATGCATCAGCGAGTGGTCGTAGAGCAGCCCCTTCTGCTTCAAAAGCTCATTTGTTTTCGAGCCGAACTCCCACCAGGGAGCGACATAGCCGCGAGGCGCCTTGCCGCAAAGCTTGGTGATCAGGTCGACGCACTTGTTGAAGATGGCCTCTTCCTGCTCGGGCGACATGGCGATCGGGTTCTCGTGGCTGTAGCCATGCATGCCGATCTCGTGGCCAGCGTCCGCCACTTCCTTCATTTCGTCCCAAAAGCTCTCGATGGAATGACCGGGGATGAACCATGTCGTCTTGATCCCCCACTTTTCGAACATCCGAAGCAGCCGGAGGCTGCCGACCTTGCCTGCGAAGGCGCCGCGAGAGATGTCGCAAGGGCTGTCCTCACCGCCGTAGGAACCCAACCAGCCGGCGACAGCGTCAACGTCCACTCCGTAGGATACAAACATTTCTTTCGGCATCTCTCTTCCTTTCGTTGTTCATGTCCCCGGCCGAAGGGCGTCTAGGGTAGTTGCGAGGGTGGAAGACCGGCCCGGCTTCCCGCCATGCTGATATGTTTGCGCATGTAGTAGTTGGCGCCATCGGGATCGCCCATGGCAATCGCCTCCAGGATGCGATCATGCTCCTGCACCGCGAACAGCAGATTGCCCCGCCGCTCGGTGGGCAGGCGCTGGCTCTCCAGCAGCACGCTCGCGAATGTCTGGTGCATGTCCACCAGCAGCTTGTTGCGCGAGATGCGCATGATGAGGTTGTGGAAATCGAAGTCCGTCTGCGCGTAGGAATTGAGGTCCTTTTCGCGCGCCGCGTTGCGAAAGGCGATCGTGCATTCCTTCAGGTCGGCGATCTCCTGATCGGTATGGGTCAGCGCCGCGAGCTCGGCGGCGTAGGATTCGACGATGTAGCGGAACTGATAGACCTCGCTCAGCGAATAACGCGCCGCGAAGCGCCAGGACGGAGTTGCCGGTGCGCCGGAAGGGTCGGCACAAACGAAGCCCCGCCCTCCCTCGCGCGCAACGATCTCGCCGATGGTGGCGAGGATCGACAGAGCCTCGCGCAGCGTGGCGCGGCTCACATTGAGGTCGCGGGCCAGGTCGCGCTGCGGCGGCAATGTATCGCCTGGTCGCAACCTGCCGTCGCGGATCATCGACTGCAAGGCGGCCACCGTTGCCTGGGCCACACCGCCGCTGGCTTCCCGGCGCTCGCGCCGCAGGTCGGGCGGCTGTAAGGCCGCCGTCTTTCCATCATCACTAAGATTGCGTTTCATCATGGCTAGGCCCCAGCGTCAGCAGGAATTGTCGCCACATAGCTAGAACAAGATACATTTGGATGGAACCATTCAGCCCGCGGTTGATCAGAGCATGACATCGCCGCCGTTCGGATTCATGGTCGCGCCGATGTAGTAAGCGCCCTCCTCCGACGCCAGCAGCACGGCGGTGGGAGCGATTTCGTCGACATGGCCGGCGCGGCCGATCGGCAGTTCGCCGAGCTTGCGCTTCTTCCATTCCTCCGGCAGCGCCTTGAATAGCTCCGTTTCGATCGGGCCGGGACAGATGGCATTCACGGTGATGCCGTCGCGCGCCACCTCATAGGCGAGCGAGCGGGTGAAGCCGATGACACCGGCCTTGGCGGCCGCATAGTGCGCCATTTCCGGCGCGCCCTTGTGACCGAGCTGCGAGGCGATATTGATGATGCGGCCGAACTTGCGGGAAATCATCGGCTTCAGCACCGCGCGCGTGCAAAGAAAGACGCTGCGCAGGTTGACGGCCATCATCTGGTCCCACATGCCGGTGCTCATTTCGGCGACGACGGACGTCGTGTCGATGCCGGCATTGTTGACCAGTATGTCGATATGGCCGAGCGCCGCCTCCACCTTCTTGACGGCTGCCTCGACCTGCGCCTCGTCGCTGACGTCGGCCGCGACGGCGAAGGTCCTTGCACCGAAATCAGCAAGGGCGGAGATGCGCGCCTCGGCGGCCTCGAGTTTCAGGTCGAGAACGGCCACGTCGGCGCCCTCGCGCGCGAAGGCCGTGGCAATCGCGCCACCGATGCCGCGTGCGCCTCCCGTGACCAGTGCTTTCTTTCCAGCGAGACGTCCTGACATGCTTGGTTTCCCATTTCCTGGTTGATTGACTATCGTAGCGAAGACGCGAGACCACCGGGCGCCGGCCGGCCGAGGATGCGTTCGGCTTCCTTCATGAACACGTTGAAGGTGTCGGAGGCCGGCACCGAAGCGGCGACGTCCTTGTGGCGAAAGCAATGGACCGTGTGCCGTTCGCCGACCGTCTCAGCCGGCGGCATCTCACGGCGGCAGCGATCGATGACGAACGGGCAGCGCGATGCCAGGAAGCAGCCCTGGGGCAGATTGATCGGGCTCGGGATCTCGCCTTTGAGGCTGACGCTGCTTTCGATCTTGAGATGCGGATGCGGCAGCATGACCGACGACAGCAAACCACTGGAATAGGGATGTTGCGGGCGATTGAAGACCGTTTCGGCGCTGCCCTGCTCAACGATCATGCCGAGATACATCACCGCGACGCGGTGGCTGATGAAGCGCACCGTGGAGAGGTCGTGGGAGATGAACAGATAGGCGGTGTTGCGTTCGCTCTGGATGCGCCGCAGCAAATCGATGATCTCGGCGCGGGCGGTCGGGTCGAGCGCCGAGGTCGGTTCGTCGAGGACGACGAGTTCGGGCTCCGTGACCATGGCGCGCGCTATGCCGACACGCTGCTGTTGCCCGGAAGGCAGCTCGGAAGGATAGGCGTCGAGCAAGTCGGTATCCAGCCGCACCAGGCGCAAGGCGTCGGCCGTGCGGCGGCGCCTCGTTTCGCGGTCGAGCTTTAGCGGCAGGAGCGGCTCGCAGATCGTGTCGCCGATCTTCATGCGCGGGTCGAGCGACTCGTTCGGTTCCTGGAATACAAGCTGAATCTTGCCAGCCAGCTTGCTCTTGTGTTGATGGCGCTGCGCCAGGTCGGTGCCGCGGAAGCGAATGTTTCCGGCGGTCGGCTCGATCAGGCCGACGATGCAGCGGCCGACCGTGGTCTTGCCTGAGCCACTCTCGCCCACGAGCCCCAGTGTCTCACCCGGCTCGATGGTCAGGCTGACGCCGTTGATCGCCTGTACCACCTGCTTGGAGCCGGCAATGGGGAAGCGCTTGTAGAGGTTGTCGATGGTCAGGACGGCGTTCATGCGTGCCTCACGGGGAAATGGCAGCGGACGAAGTGGCCCGGACCGATCTCGGCGAAAGGTGGCCGCTGTGCGCGGCAAACCGGCTGAGAGATGGGACAGCGGTTGGCATACTGGCAGCCGGTGGGCGGTTCGCGCCGCCGGCCAGTGTCCGGCACGCTCCAGCTGTCGCGCAGCCTGGGGCTATGGGAGAAGGCTGCAAGCAGCATCAATGTGTAGGGATGCGCGGGCGCGAGGAAGAGAGCCTCGCGCGGCGCGATTTCGACGATTTCGCCCGAGAACAGCACAGCGATGCGATTGCAGAAATGCGCGGTGATGCCGACGTCGCGGGTGATGAACAGCATGGCGCTGCCATGCTCCGAGGCAAGCTTGGTCAGCAGGGCCAGGATCTGCGCCTGCACCGTGACGTCGAGTCCGCTGGTGGCGTCATCCGAGATGATAAAGGCCGGGCTGCAGATCAGCGCCATGGCGATGACGACGCGCTGCGCCATGCCGCCGGACAGTTCGTGAGGATAGGCATCCATGCGCCGTTCCGGGTCCGGTATCTGCACGTCGTGCAGGATCTTCAACGCCATGCGCCGCGCCTCCTTGCCGCCGACGCCGAGATGGATCCTCGCCATCGCGGCGATCTGGTCGCCGACCTTGAGCAGCGGATTGAGCTCAGCGCGGGGATTCGGCACCACGACCGAGAGACGGCGGCCGCGAAGACGGCGGAGTTCGGATTCGGACAGGCTGAGGATCTGGCGGCCCTCGAAGTGGACTTCGCCGCCGGCGATGCGGCCCGGCGATGGCGGCAGCCCGAGGATGGAGCGGGCGAGCGTCGTCTTGCCCGCGCCACTCTCACCGACCAGGCCAACGATCTCGCCAGGCTGTACTGCAAGGTCGATGCCCTTCAGCACCGCCTTCGGTTCGGCGCTTCCGGACGGGAACGTCACGCGCAAGTTCCTGATGTCGATCAACGGCGGCTTGTCGCCGCCGGACGCGTTGCGCGTTTTGCTTATGATTTCTGCTGCGCCCAATGACATTCTCACATTAATTGCTGATCCGCGGGTCGAGCAGGAAATAGATGAGGTCGACCGCGATGTAGACGATGAGGGAGAAGATGGCGGAGAAGAGCACAAAGCCCAGAACCGGATAGATGTCCGAATTCAGCACACCTTGCACCGCGTATTGCCCCGCCCCTCCCCACGAGAACACGATCTCGACGAGCACCGCACCGCCGATCAGGAAGCCGTAGAGCACGCTGATAATGGTGACGATCGATGGCAACGCATTGCGCAGCGCATGGCGCACGACAAGGTTCTGCGGCACCCCGCACAAAACTTCAAAGCGGCTGAAATCGGAGTCCAGCATCTTCTCCATCGTCGCCTGCGTCATCTTGAGGATGGGACCGGCATTCAGGAGCCCGAGCGTCATCACCGGCAGGACCAGATGCGCGCAGGCAGACCAGAAGGCCTGCAGGTCGCCGGCGAGAAGCGCGTCGATGGTGAGGGCTCCGGTGACCGGCGCCGGCGGTATGACGATCATGTCGATACGGCCGAGAGGCGCAGGCGCCCAGCCGAGCACGGTATAGAAGATGAAGATCAGCACGAGGGCGAACCAGAAGTCCGGTAGCGCACCGGCACTCAAGCCATAGAGATCGGACAGGCGCGCGATCCAGCCGTTTGGCTTGCGCGCCGCATAGACGCCCAGCGTTACCCCAACGATGATAGCCAGGAGCAGCGAAAGCGTGACGAGTTCGAGGGTCGCCGGGAAGCGCTGAAGCAGATCCTCGAGCACCGGCCGCGTTGTCTGCCAGGAGGTTCCCAGGTCGCCATGCAAGAGATTGCGCACATAGATCAGGAACTGCATGTAGAGAGGCTGGTCGAGCCCGAGCTGCTGGCGCAGTGAGGCGATGGCCGAAGGCGTCGCCGTGGGCCCGAGCATCAGCACAGCGGGGTCACCCGGAATGCTCTTCACCAGCAGGAAGCTCACGAGCACAATGCCCAGCAACTGCGGGATCACGAAAATCAGGCGCTTGGCGAGATAGGCCAGGATGCGCATCAGGCGCCCTCCGCCGGCCGGTCGACCCGGCGGCGATGCTCGCGTGCATCGCTCAGCAGCTGCCGGCGCTTGGACGGATCGGCCAGGACCTCGATGGACGCGCCGACCAACGAGAAGCCGAATACGGTGATCGCGAGCATCGCGCCGGGGAACATGGACGGCCACCACTGGCCGGTCACCACGTTTTGAAAGCCCATGGCGATCATGCTGCCCCATTCAGGTGTCGGCGCGCGCACGCCGGCACCAACGAAGGACAGCGCCGAGGTCAGCAGGATGCCCCAGCCGACATTGACCGATAGCTGCGCCAGCACCGGCGCCATCGCATTGGGAATGATGTGGCGCCGAATGGTCTGCATGTCCGACAGGCCATTGACCTGCGAAGCCTCGACATAGCGCATGGAGCGGATGCTGAGCACCTGCGAGCGCATGAGACGCAAGTAGATCGGCGCATTGACGAAGGCTATGGCCAGAACCACCGTCTGGATGCTCTGACCGAGGCTGGCAACCAGGGCGATGGCGAAGACGAAAATGGGAAATGCCTGCAGCACGTCGGCCGCGCGCATGACGGCGAAGGATAGCCACACGCGAATGCCGCGCCCGCTGCTGTAGAAACCAACAACAGCACCGATCGAGCCGCCAATCAGCGCCGACAGGAGCGTGCCCAGTATCGCGATCGTCAGGTCGATGCGGGGCGCGTAGATGGAACGACTGAAAATATCCATGCCGACATTGTCGGTGCCAAAGAGATGGGTGGCATCCGGCGGCTGCAGGAAGCTGGCCGAATCCGCCTCGGTCGGCGAATAGGGTGCAATGGCCGGCGCGAAGATCGCCAGCAGGGTGATCGCGATGACGATCAGATAGCCGATCGCAAATCTCGGCCGGATGACCGCCAGCCTCAGGAGAAGGCTAAGCTTCGAAGACATCTAAGATCTTTCCGATACACTAACTTGTCCCCGGAGGCGGCAGCCTCCAGGGACAAGACCTCATCAGCCGCGGCTGAAATCCTGGAACCGAAGATTATTGGACGTGTAGTAAGTGTAACCCTTGAGGTTCGCCTTACGCGCCAGCGTGTATTTCGGATAAGCAATGAAGCCCCAGGGCGCTTCGTCCATCAACGTCTTCTGCACCTCCGAGTATTTCTGCTTACGCACATTGTCATCAAGCGTGGCAAGACCGTCCTTGATCATCTGATCGACGCTCTTGTTGTCATAATTGGAATAGTTCACGTAGCTTTCGGAGTTGAAGTAGAGGTAGGTCGAGTAGCCCGGATCCGGCGTCCACGGCGAATCCAGATAGAAGATCATCGGCTTGGCGCGCTTGGTGACGTTCTCGTAAAACACGCCGGCCGGCAGCTTCTCCAACGTCAGCTCCACGCCGATCTGCTTTAGCGCGGTCTGGATCAGCAATGCGATCGGCTCCTGCGTCGGGTCGCCGGCGTTGTAGGACAAGGTGGTCGCCAGGTTCTTGGCGCCTGCCTTGTCAAGAAGCTCCTTGGCCTTGGCAAGATCATAGCCGTACGCGAAGAAGCTTTCATCCGCCATCGGGTAGATATAGGGCATCGGCGCCTTCTGCTCGTCGGCATAGCCGTAGTAGATGGTGCGGATGATCTCGTCGCGCGGGATAGCGAGGTTGATGGCACGGCGCACGTCGACATTATCGAATGGAGCGATCTTGGAGTTGAGCTCCAGCCAGATCATGTAGGACGAATTGACGGCATCCACCGCCACGTTCTGCTGCTTCTTCAGCGCCTCCAGTTCGCGCGGCTGCAGGAACTGTGCGATGTCGACCGCGCCGCCCTGCAGCAGCGAGAAACGACTGGCCGACTGCGGCACTTCGCGCATGATGACGCGCTTCATGAAGGGCTTTTCATCCCAGTAGTCTTCGCGCGCCTCGAACACGGCTTGTTGACCGCGCACGAGCTGGGCAAGGCGATATGGGCCAAAGCCAGCACTATCGTTCTTGAGGAAATTGACCGCCCACGGGTCGTCGGAGCCACCGGCTTCGGCGCATTTGGTGGCGTCGTAGATCGGGTTGGCGAGGTTACACTGCTGCTTGAGAAGCAATGGATTTGGCTGTTCGAGATTGAAGGAGACCGCATAGTCGCCTTCCACCTTGATCTGGTCAGGCGTCTTGAGACCGAGCACCGCGGTCTGGAACAGGCCTTGCCCCTTGAGGTTGAACTTGCGGTCCCAAGTCCATTTTACGTCCTTGGACGTGAACTTGTTGCCCCAGTTGGAGACGACACCCTCGCGTAGCTTGAAGGTCGCCTTGCGGCCATCGGGGGCCACTTCCCAGCTTTCCGCCAACCGGCCGCGCAAGGCGAGGTTGTTCGGCTTGTCGGTATGGACGCCGGTATCCTCCCGCAGCACGCCGGGTGCATTGGGATCATCCATCTTCTCATAGCCAAGCATGTACTCGTAGAGCGCACCGAGGGAATCGATGGAGCCCAGGCTGACGTCGAACTCGATGTCGAGGCCCTGGGGCGTCGCGGGCGCCGCGATCACCAGCGTACTGTTTGCGTCCTGCGCGAAGGCTTCCCCCAAGCGGCCGGTCGATGCAGCAAGTGCGGCACCGCCGAAGGCGGCAGTCGTTTTCAGGAACTGACGGCGCGTGGGCGCCAACCGAATTCTGGTAAAATCATCAACCATCTCTCGTTCCCCATTGGTTGCGCGAATACGCTTCGTTATCTTTCCGCTTTTGGACAGACCAAAGAGCGTAACTGACATTAATGGACAAATTGGCCTGACCGTCAATCACAAAAAATGCGAAAAATTCGTGCATTTCATGCACAAAAAAATAGCTTCTTGATTTCTTGGTCTGACCAAATTATTCAACGTCGGGTACGGCAGCGAGGAACCGAAATGCGAAAAATCTGTCTGATGACAACAGGAGGGACGATCGCATCCAAGCTGGAAGCCGAGAGCGGACATGTCACCGCAAGCGTCACAGGATCGGAGTTGCGCGCCATGCTGCACGATCCGCTCGATGGCATTGACATCGCCATCGACGAGTTCTGCAACGTCGGCAGCTATGCCATCGACCTCCCGCTCGGCTTTGCACTGGCCCAGCGGATTTCACACCACCTTCAAGGTGACTTCGATGGGGTCGTGGTGACCCACGGGACCGATACGATGGAGGAAAGCGCCTTTTTGGCTGATCTCCTTGTCGCGACTAACAAGCCGATAGTGTTCACCGGCGCACAGCACGCGGCCGATGAGGCGAACCCCGACGGCCCACGCAACCTCACGGATGCCATCCGGCTAGCCGCGTCCGAAACTGCGCGGGGCCTGGGCGCGATGATCTGCTTCGAGCAGGAATTCCATGCTGCGCGTGACGTGAGCAAGTCGCACAGTTCACGCACCGATACCTTCATCTCCTACGAGCACGGCAAGCTCGGGGAAGTGGACGGCGACCGCATCGTATTGCACCGCAAGCCGGTCCTGCGCCGCACCTACGACGCAAAAGGCATTGTCGCTGATGTCGATCTTATCAAGCTGGTCATGGGGATCGGTGACCGCTACATCCGCTTCGCCGCCCAGGATGGTGCCAAGGCCATCATTCTGGAGGGTTTCGGGCGGGGTAACGCGACGCCCGCCGTCACTGCCGCCGCGACGTCGCTTGTCGCCAATGGTACTCCCGTCATCATGACCAGTCGTTGCCAGCGCGGCCGGGTCAAGCCGATTTATGGCAATGGCGGCGGCAAGACACTCTCCGACGGGGGCGTGATCTTTGCCGGCGACTTGAGCGGCCAGAAAGCACGAGTGCTCGTGGCCGTCCTGCTCGGCATGGGCATCGAGGGCGAACGCCTGCGCCAGGAGATCGAATATTTCGGCGGCTGATGCCCGCTCTTCCACCGCCTGATTTCCGTAAGGCGGCCGTCCATCGCCGCCGTCCCATTCCTGCAGCCGAGGAACCATGATGTCAGCAAAGAAGCACAGGATCGCGGTCATTCCCGGTGACGGGATCGGCAAGGAGGTCGTCCCCGAGGGACTTCGTGTACTGGAAGTGGCGGCAAGGCGCTTCGGCATCGACCTACAGCTCGACCATTTCGACTTTGCGTCGTGCGATTACCATGCCAGGCATGGCCGCATGATGCCGGAGGACTGGAAGTCCCGGATCGGAAACCATGATGCCATCTTCTTCGGCGCGGTGGGCTGGCCGGCCATGGTTCCCGACCATATCTCGCTTTGGGGATCGCTGCTGCAGTTTCGCCGCGAGTTCGACCAATACGTCAACCTGCGCCCCGTCCGGTTGATGCCGGGCGTGCCCTCGCCGCTCGCCAACCGCAAGCCCGGCGATATTGATTTCTACGTCGTGCGCGAGAACACCGAGGGCGAATATTCATCTATCGGCGGCCGGATGTATCCGGGCACGGAGCGCGAGATCGTCATCCAGGAAACCGTGATGTCGCGCGTCGGCGTCGATCGCATCCTGCGTTATGCGTTCGATCTGGCGCAGAAGCGTCCGCGCAAGCACCTCACATCGGCCACCAAATCCAACGGCATCTCGATCACCATGCCGTATTGGGACGAGCGCGTCGAGGCGATGGCCGCCCAATACCCGGATGTCTCTTGGGACAAGTACCACATCGATATTCTGGCAGCCCATTTCGTGCTCAATCCGAACCGTTTCGACGTTGTGGTGGCATCGAACCTGTTCGGCGACATTCTCTCGGATCTCGGACCCGCCTGCACCGGCACGATCGGCATCGCCCCGTCGGCCAACATCAACCCGGAACGCCGCTTTCCGTCGCTATTCGAGCCGGTACACGGCTCGGCTCCGGACATCGCCGGGAAAGGCATCGCCAATCCGATCGGACAGATCTGGACGGCCGCCATGATGCTCGACCATCTTGGTCACGAGGAGGCTGGCCGCGCGATCGTGGAAGCCATCGAAGCCACGCTGAAGAGCGAAGCCACCCGCACCGGTGATCTCGGGGGCAAGGCCGATACCGTCACCTGCGGCAAGGCGGTGGCGGAGGCACTCGAAGGATAGGACCAAGCATGCGCATCGTCGACATCAGGGAAAAGACCGTCTCGATCGCCTCCCCCATCGCCAACGCCTATATCGACTTTTCGAAGATGACTTGCTCGGCCGTCGCCGTGATCACCGACGTGGTGCGTGATGGCAAGCCGGTGGTTGGCTACGGCTTCAACTCGAATGGCCGCTACGGGCAGGGCGCGCTGATGCGCGACCGTTTCCTCGCGCGCGTCCTCGAGGCCGATCCCGAAACACTGATCGACCATGAGAACGACAACCTTGACCCGTTCGCCATCTGGAAGACGCTGATGACCAACGAGAAGCCCGGAGGCCACGGCGAACGGTCCGTGGCGGTGGGCACCATCGACATGGCCGTCTGGGATGCCGTCGCCAAGGTCGCCGGCGTCCCGCTGTGGCGCCTGCTGGCGGACCGTTACCGGGCGGGCGTGGCGGACGAGAAAGTTTGGGTCTACGCGGCAGGCGGCTACTATTATCCCGGCAAGGATCACTCGAAGCTTCAGGCGGAGATGCGGGGCTATCTCGACCGCGGCTACAAGGTCGTGAAGATGAAGATCGGCGCGGCGCCCCTGGATGAGGATCTGCGCCGCATCGAGGCCGTGCTGGAGGTGGTCGGTGGGGGCCAGTATCTGGCTGTCGATGCCAACGGACGCTTCGACCTGAAGACCGCCGTCGCCTATGCCAAGGCGATGCAGCCATACGGCCTGTTCTGGTACGAGGAGGCCGGCGATCCGCTGGACTATGCGTTGCAGACGGAACTGGCGAACCACTACGGTGGGCCGATGGCGACAGGCGAGAACCTGTTCTCGCACCAGGATGCGCGCAACCTCTTGCGCTACGGCGGCATGCGGCCCGACCGCGACTATCTTCAGTTCGACTGTGCCCTCTCCTATGGCCTGGTGGAATACCTGCGCACGCTGGAGGTGATGAAGGCGCTTGGCTGGTCGTCACGACGCGTGGTGCCGCATGGTGGACACCAGATGTCGCTCAACATTGCCGCAGGGCTGCATCTGGGCGGCAACGAATCCTATCCCGACGTTTTCCAGCCCTTTGGCGGCTTCGCCGACGACATCGCGGTCGAAGATGGCTATGTCGGGCTACCCGATGTTCCCGGTGTCGGCTTCGAGAAGAAAGCCGAACTGTTCAAGCTGTTCCGACAATTGCACCAGCCGTGAGCGAGACGCCGGCCGTGCCGAACGACAGTTTTCAGCCTGTCAGGACGTTGCACCCGCCTATGGCGTTGCAGACTGCTTCGGTGACTTCGCGCGTCGTCGCCGCAAGATTGGGTGCGGCGACGCCGACAACCGCAACCTCCTTCGAACTCAGTGTGATATCGGCCCTCATAATGGCCATGCGGAGCAATGGCCTGATCATTCTCGGCATCTCGTGCGAGAAGCAGAAGATCATCACCGGCCTAATTCTCATCCTTGCGGTGTTTCTTTCGCTGGAACACGGCAAGATCGGCGTCATCGAGTGATGCGCCTCATGTCCACAATCGCATCGAACCACGCAGTGTCCGGGAGATCGTCATGACCAAGCCTACCGTAATCATCAGCGGCGCCGGCATCGGCATTGGCCGCGCCACGGCCCTCGCTTTCGCCAGGGTTGGCTACAGAATCTGCGTGACCGACATTCTCGAGACCGAAGGCAAGCAGGTGGCCGAAGAGATCAAGGCGGGCGGCGGGGATGCTTATTTCCGCAAACTCGATGTGACCAGATCGGATCAGGTCGACGACGTCGTGGGGGAAATCGACAAGCAGTATGGCGGCGTGGACGTCGTGGTGGCCAATGCGGGTATCGCCCACAAGGTGCCGCTGGCGCAGATGAGCGATGCCAAGTGGGACATCACAGTCGACATTGACCTAAAAGGCGTGTTCCGGATGGCACGCGCTGCCACGCCGCGCATGCGAGAGCGTCGCAAAGGCGCCATCGTGGCGGTATCGTCGATTTCAGGCATGAGCTATGGCTGGGCCGAGCATGTCCATTATTCCGCCGCCAAAGCCGGCGTTCTGGGTTTGGTGCGAGGCTTGGCCGCCGAGTTGGGCGGCGACGGGATCCGGGTCAACGGCGTCGCGCCCGGTTTCATCCGCACGGCACAATCCCTCTCCGAGGAGCACTCGATGGGTGAAGCGCGGCTGGTGGCTCAGGCTCCTTCCATTCCATTGCGTCGCATCGGCGAACCCGACGAGGTGGCGGATGTAATCCTGTTTCTGGCTTCCGACGCAGCGCGATACGTGACGGGCCAGACTTTGCTGGTAGACGGCGGGCTGACGATCAAACAAGGCTAAACATCATCATGCGTCTGCTTGCTTGTGCAACTGGTCGTCCTTTGTGCCAAGCCAAGGCGCCCCACGTTGCATCCGCTTGGCGGCGGCGTGGTGGAGGTCTATACGTATCGGCCCACTGGTGGTGCGACTGGGTTGACGGCGAGTCACCCTATGAAGCTGATCAATCCAAGTGCGTTCCAAGCCCTTAGGACCGTCGCATGCCGCTGAGCCCTCGCGAACGAATAGACTACCAGGCCATCGTCGATAGACAGCCGCTGAAATTGCCTGACGGCGTCAGGATGCCGGTGTGGCTGATCGTCAATGTCGAACATTGGGACGCGAGGCGGCCGATGCCGCGCACCGTCTTGCCGCCGCCGATGGGCATGCCGATGCTACCCGATATTCCGAATTGGTCGTGGCACGAATACGGCATGCGGGTCGGCTTCTGGCGCATCCACGAGAGCCTGACATCCCGAACAATTGTTCCGACGTTGGCCATCAATGGATCAGTGTGCGAGGTCTATCCCAGGATCGCGCATGCCGCGCACGACGCCGGATGGGAACTGATGGGTCACGGTTGGCTCCAAGGGCCGATGCACAACCTCGAAGACCAGCGCGTTGCAATTCGGCGCACAATCGGCGCGCTGTCCAAGATTTCCGGTAAGCCGCCGGTGGGATGGGAAAGCCCAGGGCTTACGGAGACCTCGGACACGGCCGACATCCTCGCTGAAGAAGGAATTCGGTACGTCGCCGATTGGGTAATGGACGACCTGCCTTGCGAACTGAAGACGACGGCCGGCCGGCTGGTGACACTCCCCTATACGGTGGAGATTAACGATGTCGCAATAATGGCTGTGGCGCAGCACTCGTCGGCGGAACTGCTCGAGCGCGGCAAGCGCCAGTTCGACCGGCTGTATCGGGAGAGCGCGACCTCGCCCCGGATCATGTCCATCAGCGTCCATCCTTATCTTAGCGGTGTTCCGCATCGGATTGGCTATCTGGAGGAATTGCTGGATTATATCTCCTCTCATCGCGACGTGGCATTCTGGACGGGCGAGCAGATCTATAATTGGTACACTTTTGCGCGGCTCCCCGCAGGGTCGGTAGAGCTGTCTGGCACGGCTATGGGTTGAAAAAAGCAAACGCTCGTCTCCACCGAAGCGCAGCATTCTCGTCGATCGGGCTGTTCGGAATGCTATTGCGGAACTGGCGGGCCCGTGGCAGCTTGGGCGAGGCGTATCCGCGCTTTGGTGAGCGCGAATTTCCGTCCGCCTTTGCGGCCGCGTGCTCTGGCGGTAGGAAGACCAGCTGGCGCATTCACGGGTCAGGTCGCGCTCCAACTCGCCAGCGTGGTGAAGACGCAAAACCACCATACGGCCGCTGCGGTCGTGGTGCGATCTACGCACTTTTCCGGCTGGTCAGGCAGGGTTCTTTACCGTATTGGCCAGGTAGGCAAGCGATCGCCCGAGGCAATCCAGCTTATAGTTCCTTAGTGCCTTGTTTTAGACGAACACGGCGAACAGACCTCAGCTACGGTATATTCCCTCGTACGCGATCCTGATCAACGAGGATATTCCTCAGTCCAAGCGACAGGGCGGCTTTCGGGTCGCACTTTTTTCTGGCGACGACTTCACGGCCGAGTTGAAGCCGTCCAACTCCTCGCCGATCTCGACA
This sequence comes from Mesorhizobium sp. B2-1-1, assembly GCF_006442975.2. NCBI lineage: Bacteria > Pseudomonadati > Pseudomonadota > Alphaproteobacteria > Hyphomicrobiales > Phyllobacteriaceae > Mesorhizobium > Mesorhizobium sp. B2-1-1. Next base: position 419,073 of record NZ_CP083955.1, read on the forward strand.
AGGGCCTTTCTGACTGTCTCCTCAACTTCCTGTCGTTTCTTCGGCGGCATCAGGCTCAGCCCCTTCAGCATCGCCTCGCGCCAGTGCTGCCCCCTGCCCCACGCTTCCGCGAGCGCTGTTGCAAGGTCGTCCTGGCGACGGGTGGCCTCCAGTGCCTCGATAAGGAGGCTGGCCTGATAGACGTCCTTTTCGCGCTTGGCGACGCCGTTTGCATCTGATTGCCTGCGAGAGGCGACGATGAGCTTGTGAACTGCATAGCGTTCCGGCGACGGCACGGTTACAGGCACCCCTGACCGATGCAGCATCACGGTCCGGATGGGCTCGTGGATGAGGAAATCAAGGAAACGCAAGGGCTGCGCCGAAGCTCTGCCCAGTGCTGGCATCGGAGTGGCATGGTCGGTGTAGTGATCGGATCCCCGGTTCGGCGTGAGGAATTCGACCTTGTATCTCGTTGCATTCTCGAATTGCGTCGCGTGTGCGGGATCCGATCTGTGCGGGATCTCCCTGAAGGTCGGGTCAATCTCTCTCAAGATTTCCAAGATCGGCGGCCGGCTGTCGTCGACTGACGAGGAGATCGAGTAGTGCTGCGCGAAATCGGCATCGCCGGTTTGCAATGAGGCACCGGGCAATCTCACGCCGAGATGTCCCGCATACGTCTGGAAGGCAACCGTACCGACGAGCACGCCTCTCAGGCGGAAGATTCCTGCTGCTCCCATTGCTCCAACGACATCGCCAGTGAACCGGTCCGGTGCAGTCAGCCCTGCTTGGCGAGTCAGCGTGGAGACGAGTTTCCGTCGCCCGCGGAGGTCTTCCTTGATCTCTTGGAAGGCTGCAACGCGTTTCGCGATCTCGGGATCATCGGACGGGCCGACATACTTCCGCGTCTTCTTGGGTTGGGTCTCCTCAAAATACCAATAATCCCGCCCCTTCACCGGAACCCGAACGAAATTTCCCGCCGTTGAGAAGTCGGTTTCGAACGATGCACCAAGGCAGCGCTGAACGAGTTCCGCATACATCGTGCGATAAACGAGATCGACCGTCTTCATGCGCCGGCTCCGTTATAAGAAAAATGAGTTTCTCTTATAACAGGATGAACTCAAGCGACGCAAGCGGTGGTTATAAGACAGTTGCAGAAATCTTATAACGCCGCCGCATCATCCAGGGTTCACGCAGACCCGTCATGCCACACATGGCGATCGATGCGCCCGGCTTTGGCCAATGCTACCGCCAACGATGCTGGAGCCGCGCCGATCAATCAGGCACCGCGTGACCGCCGCTGATCATGTGAACCATTTTGATGCCGTTTAGGATGATCGCGGCTGATCCCGGTGATTTGAAGCCGAGCATTGACCCGATGCGGCGCTTGATGCGCCGATGGTCCTGTTCGATCCGGTTACTCAGGTATTTACTCTTGCGGGTCCGGATCGGCTTCAGCCGACGCCGGGAACGATACTGCAAGCGATTTGAGTTGTCACAGGAAACGACAGCCTCCAGGGTGGGCTGGTGCTGCCAGCACCAGGTCGGCAAGCCACCAGGCCAAAAGCTCGGGGTCGGGCCGAATCGCGGCGACGCGGGCGGCGATTGCCGTTGCAGCGAACGGCACCGGCCGCTGCGATCCCGCCAGTTTTTCGATCTCCGTGCAAAGGTCGGCGAGCGCCGCGCGGTGGCAATGGAGCCCGAGCTGGTCGACGATCTTTTCGAGTCGGTCGGCGCTGCCAGCGGGCGGCTGCACGGACAGCTGCCGCCAGGCGCCAAGAACCGCGCCGGCGGGGCCGGGATCGGCGCCGGCCGGGCGCAGGTACCAGGGGTCGCGCAGGGCGTCCTCGGCGCGGCCGGCGAGCCGCATGCTGCCGGCCGCGCTTCCTATCGCGGTGAGCTCGGCTCCGGCCTGTCTGACAAGTCCGTCAAGCCCGGCTCCGCCGTTAAGTCTAAGGCGAGGCCGCGTGAACGAACACGATCTCAAAGCGCCTGTTGCGCTTTGTGAACGATGCCCTTTTCGAACCGGGAAAGAGCAAAGGCGGAAAGATTGATCGAGGGGCTGCCCTGTGTGACCCATTCGCCGAGTTGTTTGCCGATGGAAGGTCCAAGCGCAAAGCCGTGGCCGCTGAAGCCGGCCGCCACGAAGAGTTCGAGCTCTGGCTTGGGCCGATCGATGATTGGAATGACGTCGGGCGTGATATCCAGCCTGCCGGCCCAGGCGTTCTGCAGTTCGATCGTATTCAGATGCGGAAAGATCTGCCGGAAGCCAGCAAGGTTGGCCATCACCTTGCGCATATTGGGCTTCGGCTCCGGCAGCGCCTGCACGGCATTGCGGCGGCTGAAGCGCGCGGCTAATTGATGACGGAAATCGGCTCCGATGCTGAGGTGCAGTTGACGCCAGTTGTTGCGATAGGCGGGTATGAAATGGCGCATGCAGCGAAATGAGTCGACGGTGATTTCGTAATCGACTCCCATGCCGCGATAGCCGTTACCGATAATGAAATCGCCGCCCATAGAGGGGCGGAATGCAACGCGGGGACCCCACATCGCGATGCGGGTGAAGGGTGCTGCCTTCCGGGTGCGGCCGACGGAGGATTTGACGATCTGGATAGGCAGGTGCAGGCCGGCCGAAGCGGCCAGCACCGGTGCGCCGATGCCGTTTGCCAAAACGACGGTTTTTGCTTCGAAGATCCCGTTAGACGCCAGGAGCCTCGGTCTGTCCTGCCTGTCGAGGTCGAGCCGGAAAACCGGTGTATCTTCCAGGATAGTGACTCCGGCTTCGCGTGCCGCAGCCGCGATGGTCCGGGTCGAAAGAGCCGGATCGGCATGGGCGTCGTCGGCGGTGAAAAGTCCGCCGCGCCATTGCCCAGCCAATTCGGGGATTGTCTGACGAACGTCCGCGGCATCCAGCAGGCGCGTCGAAAGGCCGAAGCTGCGCGCAATATCGTGGCCGCTGCGGATCCGATCCTCATCGGCAGCGGTTTCCGCGGGGACCAGGATTCCGCTGCGGGTGAACTGCGTCGCCTGTGTGCCGTATCTCGAGGTCAAGTCCGCCCACAGTTCCAAGGCTTCGACCGCGAGCGGCAGCTCGGCTTCATGCCGTCCTTGCCGGCGGATGAAACCCCAGGCACGGCTGGATTGTTCGGAAGCGATCTTGCCGCGCTCGAAGATTGTTACCGACCTCCCTTTGCGGGCTAGGGAAAGAGCGGTCGAGCAGCCGACAATTCCTCCACCGACAATGGCCACGTCCGTTTGAAAGGTGCCCATCTATGTTCCTTGCCCGATCCTTCGCCGCGACAATAACAGGAGAAGGCAGCCGCGCGTGGCATAGGGCTATGCCGGATCGGCATAGATGCGCGCCCGGCTTCAATTGCGGTGGAAGATATCGTCGATCTGACGCAGGACATCGCGGCGCGATGCCTTGAGGCTGGAAATGAATTCGCGCGCGACGCGCGAGGGGGAACGGTGTGTCGGATAAAGCATGCCGAGACGCAGGCTGACCGCGGGCTCGAAGGGAATGGAGCGCACTCCCGGATGCTCGCGAAAATCGAACGCCGTGAAGGGGTCGATCAATCCGATTCCCAGCCCCTTGGCCACCATGTTGGCGATGGTGCTAAAAAGCTGGGCTTCAAGGACAATGCGGCGCTTAACGCCGTAGCGGTCGAAAATCTGGTCGGCGAGTTGCCTCCCCAGATGATTGTGGGTGATGGAGATATAGCGTTCGTCGCGTAAATCTTCCGGCGTCAGCCGTGCCTTCTGCGCCAGCCGATGATGGCTTGGAACCGCCATCAGATAATGCGCGGAGCAGAATTCCTCGATTTCGATGCCGGAGCGGTCGAAGGGATATTCGGCGATGCCGACATCCACAAGCTGGCTGGCGACGAGTTCTTCTATGCGCGGCGACATCTGGATACGCAGCGAAATGCGGCTCTCCGGCCGGCTTGCCGTGAAGCGGGCGATCGCCGAAGGCATGAAGTCCATTGCCAGCATCGGCAGCGACGCCGCCGAGACCATCCCGGAATTGGCGACCTGCATTTCGCGGGCGATCTCGCGGATTTTGTCGATCGACACGAAGGCACGAAGAACCTCCTCATGCAGCAGGAGGGCTTCCGGCGTGGGATTGAGGTGCCCGCCGGACCGGTCGAACAGGGTCACTGACAAAGATGTTTCCAATTGACCCAGAAGCCGGCTTACGGCCGGCTGGGAAACGCCGAGAAGCTCCGCGGCCCCGATGGTGGTCTTTGCAGTCATCGTTGCCTTGAAGGCTTCGAGTTGCCTGATGTTCAAGCCGCCTCTCCTTTGCAGCCTATAACGGAACTGCATAGCGTCCATAATTCCCCTTATTTGACAATGGGATCGGCGCGAAGTCCGATTGATGAGGCGGTGACCAATCGCCGGACCGCGACATTTGTCGCCAATAATTGCAATGGGAGGATTGGGCAATGGATTTATGGGTGAAGTTCACGTCGATCGCCGTCGTGGCTGGCGCGGTCCTTGCGGGAGTTGCCGCAAAGGCGGACGCGGCCAATGATCGCTTCAAGGAAGTCCTTGAACGCGGCACGCTGCGGGTCGGAGTGCAGGGTGCCTATCCGCCCTGGTCCTATCGTGACCCCGATGGCAGGCTCGTCGGGATCGAGCCTGATCTCGCTGCGGATGTCGCCGAAAAGCTGGGCGTCAAGCTGGAACTGGTTCAGATCGAATCCGCCAACCGCATGCAACTCCTGCAGCAGGGAAGGATCGACCTCATCCTCGGGGCGATGTCCGACCTGCCGGAGCGACGCAAGGTCGTCGGGATGGTGCAGCCAGCCTATTGGGTATCGGGCGCCAATGTCATGGCCAAGGCCGGACTGATCAAGAGTTGGGAGGATCTCAGCGGCAAGCCGCTTTGCGCCAAGCAAGGCCTTTTCTACAATACCGTGATCGCTCAGGCCTATGACGCCAAGATCATTTCCTTTTCCGGCAATACGGAAACCAAACAGGCCCTGCGCAGCGGCAAATGCGCAGCGTGGCTGTCGGACGATACGGCGATCCAGCAGTCGTTGAGAACCGAAGGCTGGGATGGTTACGAAATGCCCCTGAAATCCCGTTATCACAGCTATTGGGCGGCAGGCGTTCCACTGGAGGAGCGCGACGGCATCTGGGGAAAATTCATGACCGGCATGAGCCATGGCTGGCATGCCTCCGGCAAGCTCATCGAACTTGCCGAGAAATGGAAAGTGGTCGCGGATCCGTGGTTCGAAGCCGAACACGAAAAGCTGCTTGAGGCTGACAACACGAAAATGGACAGCCAGTAGTCTCAACGCGACAGGCGCGCCGCCAGGCCGGTTGGCGGTCGACAGACAGCCTTTGTCGAGCCGCCGGCCGGAGACGGAAAAGCTCCATTTTGAGACCGGTGGACGCGGTCCTCCGGTCGATTTTTTTCAACTCTTGGTTCGATCGGCCCGGCGCGGGCGCCTGCGCCAAGCGGATCCATAGTTGCAAACAAGCAGGGATATCATGCGCCTTTCACTCGATGAACTTTCCGGATCAGTCTTCGACGTCGCCATCGTTGGTGCCGGCATCAACGGCGCCGAAACAGCGCGTTGCCTCAGTGCTGCCGGCTATTCGGTGCTGCTCGTCGACAAGAGTGATTTCGCCGCCGGCGCCAGCGGACGGTCTTCGCGGCTCCTTCATTGTGGTCTGCGTTATCTCGCGCCCGGAAAATCCGTCTGGGAATTCGTGCGCCAGCCGCAGCGCTTCCTGACCGCGTGCCGGATGGCCCGGGCGGCGATGCAGTCACGGGCGCAATTCGTCCGCGACACGCCCGACCGTATACGCTCCATGAGGTTCTGCTTTCCCGTCTACCGTGGAGGCCCTTATAGCGGGTGGCAGATCGATGCGGCGTTCCGCATCCTGAAATCCCTGGGCGGCCGCGAGGTGCCGCTGAATTACCGCCGGTTATCGGGCGCAGAAGTCGCGCAGATGCCGCTTCTCCAGCATCTGCGCGACAAGCAGGCGCTCCAGTCGGTCGCCATGTTCGACGAATACCAGTTCGACTGGCCCGAACGGGTGGTGGTGGATGCGGTGCTGGAAGCGCAGCGTCTGGGTGCGTCGGTACGCAACTATACCGAAGTCACCCATGCGGCGCAGCAGGGCGATCTGTGGCAGCTGGAGCTCGGCGATACGCTGGATGCTGCCGCCCGGCCCGTTCACGTCGTCGCGCGCAGTGTTTTCAACATGGGCGGGATATGGATCGACCGCATTAATGCGCGCGTCGAGGCTGGGCGGATCGGTCGTCGCATCACCGGCACCAAGGGCGTGCATATCGTGGTCCGCCTGCCGCCCGAATGCAGCCGTTTCGGCATCGCAACGCTCAACCGGCTGAATGAGGGGCTGTACTGTATCCCGTGGCGTGGCCTGCATTATTTCGGACCGACCGAAACGTTGTATGACGGCGATCCCGACGACATCCATCCGACCGAGGAGGATTTCGAGTTCCTGCTCGGCGAAGCCAATCATCTCCTGCCGACGCTCGATATCAGGCGGTCCGACATTCTCTATGGCTGGGCGGGCGTGCGGCCGCTCACTTACGATCCGGCGCAGCCCATGGGCGCACGTTCGCGGCAACTGCATGACTTCGGTCCTGAAGGAGCGCCCAACCTGTTCGCCATGACGGCAGGGCCGATCATGAGCCATCGCTCGGCAGGGCAGCTCGCATTGACGGCACTGGGCAAGGGACTGGCACCGTCACGGCCGAGCCAGCAGCCGGATTTCGCTTCCAGGAGCGTTCCGCGCGAAACCGGGAACAGCTCACGCGAGGACAAGCTTTCGATCATGCAACGGGGCGTGGAGAGCGAGCATGCCGAGACCATCGACGATCTGCTGGTACGCCGCAGCGGCCTCGTCTGGAACGACGACCCGCTTGGCGAAGACGTGGACCTGGCAGCCGAGGTGCTTGCCAAGGCGCGCTCATGGTCGGCGCAGAGGAAGCGGCAGGAGGCTGCTTCCGCCCGGGAGGCTATCGCCCATCGGCTGCACATTGATCCGCCCGCTTGACCCAATATCGGGCCCACCTGCCACCAGAGGCAGTGTTTCATGCCCTCTTTGCAGGACAGTCCGCGCCTTGAAGCCGTCAAAGATAATGACAGCCTGCTGATGGATAGATGCTACACAGCCGGTACGCGATCGCGGGAATCGCGATTACGGGACGAATGGCTTTGCAGGGAGTCCGGGGAAGACCGGTGCGCCATGACAAGTACGTTGAACCTTCTGCACTACTCGGCATTTCGCGCCGTCATGCTCACCGGCACCGTCAGCGGCGCGGCCGAATTGCTGGGGCGCAGCCAGCCGGCCGTCAGCCGGCTTCTCGACAAGCTGGAATACGAGCTTGGCGTTTCGCTTTTCGAGCGCCGCAGGGGCCTGATCACGCCGACCACCGTGGCACACCTGTTACTCGACGAGATCGAGCGAGCCTATGTCTCGCTGGACGCGTTGAGCAGCTTCGCAGCACGGTTGGCAAGCGGGGAAGGCGGCGAGATCAGCCTTGCGGTCATGCCGGCGCTGGGCATCAATTTCGTGCCGCATCTGCTGGCCGATTTCAGGAAGAACTGGCCGAAGACCAAGGTCACGCTGAACGTGCGCATGTCCGTCAAGATCGAGGAATGGGCGGCCGCGCAGCAGATTGATTTCGGACTGGCGGAAACACCGTTCAAGCGCTCCGGGTTCCGGACCGAAGTCTTCAGTGACGCGCCCTATATCGCGGCTGTTCCGCGCGATCATCCGCTCGCCGGGCGCAGCCGGCTCGGCCCGGCCGACCTGCGCCAGGGGCCATTCATTTCCTGGACTTCCTTCGTCTCGGCACGGCATCTCCTCGATCAGGCGCTGCTGTCCAGTAGCGTCAAGGTGGATGCCGCCTATGAGACGACCTTTTCGGTGTCGGCCTATGAAATGGTCAAGCACGGGATCGGTATTGCGATCATCGATCCCTACACCGCGGTCGAGCAGTTGGACGACCGGGTCAGGCTGATCCCCTTCGCGCCGAAGATCCCGTTTAACGTTGCCCTGCTGCGCCCGGAGTCGCGCGGGCCCAACCCCGCCGCCGATGCCCTGCTGGAGCTGATGGCGCAAAAGCGCGATCGGATCCTGAGACAATTGCCGGACCAGGACGATATGCACACTACGCATATCAATCGCCGATAATTCTATTTTGAACATTTCGGTATCAGCGCTTTATTGGCGTGATCGACCGTCCAGGAAAACAGGCCGCCAATGTCGCCTAGAATTATCGAGATGCAGGGCCGGGACTACGATGTCGTCGTGGTCGGCGCCGGCATCAACGGTTCGAGCGCGGCGCGAGAACTGGCCGCAGCGGGTTACAGCGTCCTCCTGGTCGACAGGAGCGATTTCGCCGCCGGCGCCTCCAGCCGATCCTCGCGCATCCTGCATTGCGGCCTTCGATATTTCGAAACGCCCAACCCGATCCGCACCTTTGCGTTTCATCCGCAGCGCTTCGCCGCGGCCTTGCGCATGGCGCGGGCGGGGATGGAAGCGCGAACCGAACTTGTCGGGCGGAGCCCGCAACGGTGCAAGCCCTTCACCATGTGCTTTCCGATTTATCCGGAGAGCCCCGTCCGCGGCTGGCATTTGGATCTCGGTTTCCGCATCCTGCGCCGTCTCGGGCCACCGGAACCGGCGCTCGCCTATCGTCGGCTGAAGAGTGATTTCGAAACCCACCTGCCATTCGCAAACGACCTGCGGGACCCCGAAAGTCTGCGGTCGATTGCCACCTACCGTGAATACATCATGGACTGGCCGGACAGGCTGTGCGTGGATGCCGCCCTCGACGCCGAGCGAAACGGCGCCGAAATACGCCTGTTCTGCGAAGCTTCCGTTATACGTAGGAAGCCGGAAGGCTGGCTCGTCGAACTGCGCGACGGTAAGGGGGAAGCGGCCGAGGTTCGCGCGTCCGTCGTGCTGAACATGGCCGGCACCTGGGTGGACGCGGTGAACGCCAATCCCGTCGCCGGCAAGCCAGCGCCCTGCCTTGTTCGCGGCACCAAGGGCGCTCATATCGCGGTCAGGCTGCCGGATTCCTATCGCGGCTACGGCATCGCCACGATCAACCGCAGCGGTATGCCGTTCTATTGTCTGCCTTCGCATGACGACTGCTTTTATTTCGGGCCGACGGAGACGCCTTTCGACGGCGACGCCGCCGGTGCCGCAGCCACCAACGAAGACATCGATTTCCTGCTTGCGGAAGCCAGTCACATGCTTCCCGGCCTGCGGCTCGGCCGCCGCCACGTCGAATTCACCTGGGCCGGCGTGCGGCCGCTCACCTTCGATGCAGCCGAGCCGATGGGGCGGCGCACGCGTCAGATCCACGATCTCGCATCTGCCGGCAGGCCGGGTATCTTCGCGATGACGGCAGGGCCGGTCATGAGCCATCTGAGCGCAGGGCGCGAGATGCTGCGGATCGTCGAGAAGCAACTGAAGCCGACGCGCAAGTCCGTGGCGAGGCGGATCCCGGAGACAGGCGACAGCGGTGCGGAGTTCGCAATTTCGAGGCCGCTTTCGCAAGGCAGGCGCGCCGCTTTCCGCACAGCGGTTTCGGTCGAGCATGCCCGCGACCTGAAAGGTATTCTCTATACGAGGACAGGCCTCGCCTGGCGCCGCCATCTCGACCGCGCCGAGGTTGAGGAGGCTGCCGATGCCATTGCCGATCTGGTCGGCTGGGCGCCGGAGCGGACCGTCAGTGAAATCGACGGGTTCATCCGATACCAGAAGACGGCGTTCCGCGCCGCATCGGACCTTCCAATTCAGCCGACAACACACAAAATGGGAGATGTAGAAGCATGAAAATCGGATCAGCACTGAAAACCATCGCCGCCCTTGCAGTCACGCTGGCCGCAAGTGCGATCCTTCCCGCCAGCAGCGCGCAGGCGGCCGAATCGCATCTGCAGCAGATTCTGGAACGAGGCGCCGTGCGTGTCGGCGTTCTCGGCGCGTTCAAGCCCTGGTCCTTCCCATCGCCGGATGGTTCGATGCAAGGCATCGAGGTGGACCTCGCCCAGTCGGTAGCCGATGCGCTCGGCGTCAAGCTTGAGCCGGTCGTGGTCACGTCCGCCAACCGCATGCAGTTCCTGCAGCAGGGCAAGATCGACGTCATCATCGGCGGCATGTACGACACCACTGAGCGGCGCAAGGCGGTCGGCATCATCGAGCCGGCCTATTGGACGTCCGGTCCGACCCTGCTGGCCAAGGAGGGTGTCATCAAGGACTGGAAGGACATCGCCGACAAGCCGGTCTGCGCCAAGCAGGGCGTCTACTACAACAAGCTGGTGGAGACGGAATATCACGCCAAGGTCGTCGCCTTCACCGGAAACACGGAGGGTAAGGAAGCCTTGCGCTCCGGCAAGTGCATCGCCTGGGTCTATGACGATGCGAGCATTATGGCCGACCTCGCTTCGGGCGAGTGGAAGGGTTATGAGATGCCTGTTTCCGTTCTCTTCGACAATCCCTGGGCGGCCGCGGTGCCCGTGGCGGAAGTGGACAAGGCCTTGGGCGTGTTCATGGCAGGCATGGCCTATCGCTGGCAAGCGTCCGGAAAGCTGGTCGAGCTTGAAAAGAAATGGAAGGTGAAGCCGTCGCAGTGGATCGCCGAGCAGCACAAGAAGGCTGAGTGGGACACGAGCTACCTGAAGGGCGGCAACTGAGCCGATGCTCTGCGAAACGCTGATCGATGACCGGCTGCCGGAGCTAAAATGTTCCAGTTGATCGCGCCCTTCTTCCAGGATCTCTACGACCGCACGGGCCTCAATTTCATCGTCTTCTACGACAGCTATGAATATGGGCGCTTCCTGTCCGGCATCAGCATATCGCTACAGCTGATCTTCTGGTCGATCGTCGTGTCGCTGGTGATCGGCGTCTTGGGGGCCTGGGCGCAAAGCGCCCGGTCTCCCGTCCTGCGGGTGCTGATGGATGCCTATATCCAGGCATTCCGCAACACGCCGCCGATGATCCAGCTCCTGTTCTTCTATTTCGCTCTCGGCGCCTTCACGCCGCAGGTCGATGTTGGCGGCTATTACCAGCCGCTGATCTCGTCCTTCGCCTGGGCGATCATCTCGCTCGGCATTTTCGGCGGCGCCTTCAATGTCGAGATCTTCCGCGCCGGCTTGGAGGCGGTGCCGGGATCGACGAAGGAAGCAGCCGAGAGCCTGTGCATGAGCAAGTGGCAGATATACCTGTATGTCACCCTACCGCTGGCCTTCCGCATCAGCCTGCCGGCCCTCACCAACAATCTCGTCAGTCTCGCCAAGACGACATCGCTCGCCTACGTCATTTCCGTCCCGGAGATGACCTATACGCTGAACCAGGTGTGGTCGGACAATGTGAACGTGCCGGAGATGATGTTGCTCCTGTTCCTGTTCTATGTGCTCGTCGTCTCGCTCCTGGCCGCCGGGCTCCATTTCATCGAGCACAGGCTGACCCTGCCGGGATACGGCCAATGAGCGGCGCGGCTTTCCGTATCGAAAGGGGCCGCTTCGCAGAAGAAAGCTTCTGCTCGCGCATCCATTGGCGGCACGGGCTGTGGCTGGTGCTCGCCTTCTTCGGCTCGCTTGCCTTCGCCTATGCCCAATCGGACCCCCAGCAGCAGGCCCCGTCGGCCATCGCCACGCTGATCCTGTGGCTGCCTTTCATTCTCAAGGGTTTCGCTCTCAATCTCCTGATGAGCTTCATCGCCATGGCGGTCGCAACCCTTCTGGGGATCGGGCTGGGATTGCTGCGGGTCAGCCGCTCGAAGCTGTTGCGAACGCCCGCATGGTTCGTGACGCATCTGTTCCGCAATTCGCCGTGGCTGGTGATCCTGTTCACGGTCATGCTGCTGGTGCCGTTCGAGATGCGCCTGCCCGGCGCCGGAACGGTGGCGATACCGGACTGGATCAAGGCCACCTTCGCCTTTTCGCTACCGGTGATGGCCAATATCAGCGAGGTGCTGCGCGGCGCCATCAACTCCATCCCGAAGGGTCAGTGGGAATCGGCGGAGAGCCTTGCCTTCACGCGTGGCCAGACCTTGCGCTGGATCATCCTGCCGCAATGCGTCAGGCGCGCCATTCCGCCATGGATGAACTGGTACGCATTGCTGGCGCTGGCGACGCCGATGGCCTCGATCCTCGGTGTGCACGAGGCGGTCGGCAATGCCCAGGCCGCCATGGAAGCGGCGGGCGCGCGGCCGGAATTCCTCATTCCGTTCTATCTTTTTCTTTTGTGCCTGTTCTTCGCCTACATCTATCCGATCGCAATCTGGACGCGGAAGCTCGAGCGAAAATATGTCGTTGCAAGTTAAATCGAATACCGACGAAGCAAAGCTGAAATCAGGCTGGTCGCCGGACATGCCGATCATATCGCTGCGCGACGTGCACAAGTCCTTCGGCGCCCTGGAGGTGCTGAAGGGGATCAGCTTCGATGTCCGCAAAGGCGAGGTGATCTGCGTCATCGGCCCGTCCGGCTCGGGTAAATCGACGCTGATCCGCTGCATCAACGGGCTCAGTCCTGTCCAGAAGGGCTCGATCAAGGTCGAAGGGCAGGAGGTGAACGACACCAAGCTCGATCTTCTCGCGCTGCGCAAGAAAGTCGGCATCGTGTTCCAGCAATATAATCTCTTCCCGCACAAGACGGCCCTGCAGAACGTCATGATGGCGCCGGTCCTGGTGCTGAAGGAGCCGAAGAGGGAAGTCGAGGAGCGCGCCCGCGCGCTGATCGCCAAAGTCCGCCTGCAGGGCAAGGAAAACGCCTATCCGGGAGAACTGTCGGGTGGCCAGCAGCAGCGCGTCGCCATTGCGCGCAGCCTGGCCATGCGCCCCGACATCATGCTGTTCGACGAAGTCACGGCGGCGCTAGATCCCGAGACGGTGAAGGAGGTGCTGCTCACGATCAGGGAACTGGCGGCAGAGGGCATGACCTGCATCCTCGTCACCCATGAGATGGGATTCGCCCGCGAGGTGGCGGACCACATCTATTTCACCGACCGGGGCGTGATCGTGGAGCACGGCCCACCGGACGAGTTTTTCACCAAGGCGAAGGATCCCAGGACGAGGCAGTTCCTGAGTCAGGTTCTTTAGGGCCGCAGGCCCTCGGACTAGGAGTTTAGGCCCAAGACCCTTGGGCCTCGGAAATTGAACCAACAGGCCGGCAACGGCGACGCGCGGACCGATCCGTCTGCGCGAGCGATCGTGCTCGGCCGGAATTCGGCAGGAGAATGAAATGAACGGGCCGGTCAAGACCATTACCAGGGATCCGCTGCTGCAGCCGCTGACCATCAAGAAGCTGACATTGCGCAACCGTATCATAAGCACCAGTCATGCCTGTGGCCTGGAAGTCGGCGGCATGCCCGAGGAAGCTTATCAGCGCTATCACGAGGAGAAGGCGCGCGGCGGATTGGCGCTATCGATGTTCGGCGGCTCGTCCAACGTCGACCTGGATTCCCCCAACATCTTCCGGCAGCTCAATGTCGGCACCGACGCGATCATCCCGCACTTCCAGCGCTTCAGCGCGCGCATGCATGATCTCGGTGCGGCGCTGATGTGCCAAATCACCCATCTGGGCCGCCGCGGCGATCCTTATGCCGGCGACCGGCTTTCTACGATCGGACCCTCGCCAGTGCGCGAGACGCTCCACCGCAGCATCCCCAAGGAGATGGACGAGCACGACATAGACCGTGTCGTGAAGGCTTACGCCCAGGCTGCCCTGCGCTGCAAGGAAGGCGGTCTGGACGGGATCGAGACCCTGGCGGCCGGGCACCTGATCGGCCAATTCCTGTCGCCGTTGACCAATCGCCGCACGGATCGTTTCGGCGGCGCGCTTGAGAACCGCCTGCGTTTCGGCCTGATGGTCCACGAAGCGATCCGCAAGGCCGTGGGGGATGATTTCCTCGTCGGCATACGTTTTGTCGTCGACGAAGGCCCCGATGGCGGCCTGAACTTCGAGGAATGCGTCAAGGCGGCCCTGATGCTCAAGGCGGGGGGAGGCGTTGACTTCTTCAATGCCATTTACGGCACGATGGATACGACACGCGCGCTTGCGGAGGAGAACATGCCCGGCATGGGCTCGCCGCTGGCTCCATGGATCGAACCGGTCGGCGCCTTCCGCCACGAGGTCGGGTTGCCCGTCTTTCACGCCGCGCGCATTGCCGATGTCGCTTCGGCTCGCTTCGCGGTGGCGGAAGGCAGGCTGGACATGGCGGGCATGACGCGCGCCCAGATCGCCGACCCCCATCTGGTGGAGAAGCTCGCCGGCGGCCGCGAGGCCGAGATACGCCCTTGCGTTGGCGCCACGCATTGCCAGTCGCCGTATCGCCCCTCCTGCCTGCACAATGCCGCGACGGGCCGCGAACTGACGCTGCGCCACATCATCCAGAAGACTGACGGACCTGCCCGCAAGGTAGTCGTCGTCGGCGGCGGACCGGCCGGCCTGGAGGCGGCGCGTATCAGCGCCGAGCGCGGCCATGCCGTTTCGCTCTACGAGGCGGCTGGCGATCTCGGCGGGCAGATCCGGATCGGCGCGACCGGCTCCTGGCGTCGCGACCTCATGGGCATTGTGGAGTGGCGCGAAGCCGAACTGCAGCGTCTCGGCGTTGCCGTCCATACCAACGCCTATATGGAAAGCGCCGATATCGCCGCGCTTGAACCGGATGTCGTCATCCTCGCCACGGGCGGCCTGCCGCAGATCGACCTGCAGGAGGGCGCGGAACTCTGTCTCAACACATGGGACGTCCTGACCGGACAGGTGCCGCTGCATGGCGAAGTGCTGATTTACGACGGAACCGGACGGCATCCAGGCCCGCTTTCCGCCGAACAAGCCAGAGATGCAGGTGCGGAGGTCGCCTATGTCTCGATCGACGCGCAGCTTTCGGAGGAACTGACCTATGCCGAGCGGCTGCGCTGGAAGAAGCGCTTCCTGCAGCTTGGCGTGAGGCCAGTCTTCGAGAGCCGACTCTTCGCGGTTCAGCGCAAGGACAACCGGCTGGAAGCCAGCTTTGTCAATGAAATCTCGCGGGAGGTGACGAGTATCCTTGTCGACCAGGTCATCGTCGAGCAGGGCAGCATTCCCATGGACGAAACCTATTTTGCGCTGCGCAGCCACTCGGCGAATGATGGCGTCACCGATCTCGACGCCATGGTTAAGGCGGCGCCGCAACCGCGCCTGCGGGAAAGCGGCTTCGAACTGCACCGTATCGGCGACGCGGTTTCGAGCCGCAACATCCATGCCGCGGTGCTGGACGCCTTGCGCATATGCAGCGCGCTGTGACGGTGCGCGCGCCGGCGGTGTCAGCGGCCGATGCGGTCGAGAAACTGATACCAGCCCGCCACTGTGCGCACCGCCGGCTCGCGCAGGAAATAGAAGGGGATGGATTGCGGCTCGTTGCGTTGCATCAGGCTGAGTTCCGGCCTGTCTCCCAGCATCAGGTCGACGGCGCGGCGGCCCATGAGGCCCGACATGGCGATGCCGGCCCCGTTGTAGCCGAGCGCGAAACCGGTCCGCTCGTCGAGCATGCCGATCTGCGGCAGGCTATCCATGGTCATGGCCACGAGCCCCGACCATCGGTGGGTGATCGCGGTGCCGGCAAGCTGGGGGAGCATCTCCTTCAGCGCCCTTTCGAGCGCCTGGAAGGCGGAGGCGGAATCTTCGCGCCCGAAGGCCCCGCGCCCGCCGAACAGCATCCGGTCGCCGGCGGGTCGAAACCAGCGCATCATGCGCCGCGTCTCGCTGTAGCTGCGGCAGTGCCGCATCAGCGTGGCCCTGAGGTCGGCGCCAAGCGGCTCGGTCGCGATCATGGCGCTGCGGAAGGGGATCACCGTTCCGCGCACCGGCGCAGTGGCGGCGGTAATGTCGGAATAGCCGTTGGTGGCGATCAAGACATGCCTGGCTGCGACCTGGCCCCGCGCCGTCGTCAAAACGGTGCGGTCGCCGTCCTTCCGGCGTGCCACCACGACCGAATTCTCGAAGATCTCGCCGCCCCCGCTGCGCACTGCGCCGGCAAGCCCCCGCGCATAGTTCAGCGGATGAACGATGCCGGCATGGGTGGAAAGCACGCCGCCGACGAAATCGGCCGAACCGGTTTCCTCGCGCACCGCGCTGGCGTTGAGTATGGTCAGGCTGGCATCGCCGAACATACCCCGCGCCGTCTCCGCTTCGGCCACGAGCCTTTTCTGGGCAAGTTCGTTGTGGGCGCAACGCAAATTGCCGGTCTGGATGAAGCCGGCGTCGGCAATACCCAGTTCTTGGATATTCCGTTCGACGCGATCCATCGCATCATGGCCGATGCGGTGCATGCGCCGCGCCGCTTCAAGCCCATGGTGCGCCGCGATGTCGCTTAGCGAGGCGCGAAACTTGGTGGAAACGACCCCGCCATTGCGGCCGGAAGCGCCCCAGCCGATTTCGACCGCTTCCAGAACGACGGGATGCAGGCCGCGCTCGATGGCGCGCAAGGCGGCATTGAGGCCGGTATATCCGCCGCCGATGATGGCGATATCGGCCTGGACCGCGTTTCCAAGCGCGACCGGCGGCGGCGCCGGCGAGGCCGTTTCCAGCCACAGCGATCGTGGATGTGCCAGGTCCTGCATCGGCATCGTCCTCCCTTGGGCGCCGGCGGAGCTATTCCCGCTCGACGGCGTCGGCGAGGTCGCGCAGTGTGGCGAAATGGAAATCCGGCTTCGTCACTTCGCCCGGATGCGGTGTGCCGCCATAGCCTTCCAGGTGCATCCGCCGCTCGATCCAGCAGACCTTGTAACCGAGCGAGCGGGCAACGCCGATATCATGATACTGGCTCTGTGCAACGTGCAGCATGTCCTCCTGGCGATAGCCGAAGGCGGATTGCCGCCCGAGATTATGCGAGAAGAAGCGTGGGTCAGGCTTGGCGCATCTGGCGTCGTCCATCGTGACGGCGTCGTGGAAAGGGGTCCCCAGCGTGTGCGAGTAGGCGCTGAAGGCAACGCGGTCGGCGTTCGTCATGGCGACCAGGCGGAAATGCCGGCGCAGCCGCTTGAGTGCCTCGGCGGAATCCTCGAATGCCGGCCAGCGCAGCACGGCAATCTGGAAAGCGTCGGCCGAGCGCTGGTCCGCAGGCAGGCCGAGCTTATGGGCCACATGGAGGTAGACGTCCGCCATCACCTGGCTGGAGCGGCCGGGATGATCGACGCGCCCTTCAAGATAGGGGGCGAAGAGATCGTCGTCGCTCAGCCCCTCGGCAGCCTTTCCCCCGATCGAGCGGAACGCGTCGAGAATGCCTTTCTCGAAATCGATGAGCGTCCCCACGACGTCGAATGTCAAAATTTTGAATTGCTTGAAGGACATCAGACCTGCCTCTCTTCCTCGCTGAAACCGGCTTCCGACCGGCGGAAGCTTGCGTTCAATGAACAGAAGAGGATGCGTCGCCGCAATTCCACAAATGCTGATCGGGGAGCTTACATTTTGTAATGTCCCGCCTTCGACACCTGCTTCCTTCGCTCAATGCGCTCGTGACCTTCGAGGCGGCCGTACGCTGCGGGACCTTTGCTCGTGCCGCACAGGAACTTTGCGTCACCGGCCCGGCTGTCAGTCGCACGATCGGGCGGCTGGAGGCCCATCTGGGCGTCGCGCTTTTCCACCGGACCGCTTCCGGCGCCGTCCTGACGGAGCAGGGCAGCGTGCTTTTTTCGGGAATTTCGGGCAGCTTCGACGAAATCGAGCGAACAGTCCTGCGGGTGCAGCAGTCAAGGCAGTCGGGAATGCGGACAGTGGTTCTTTCGGTGTCGTCTGCCTTCGCCACGCACTGGTTCATGCCCAGGCTAGCGCTGTTCCAGTCGAGATTCCCGAAAGTCGATATCCGCTTTCAGCTGATCAGCGGACCGCTTGGCGGAGCCGTGGACGGTGTCGATATTGCGATGCGCTTCGATCATGGCAGCAACGCCCGGCACGTCGCGCGCAAGCTGATGCCGGAATTGCTGGTGCCGATCCGCGCTCCTCACCTGCCGGAAAAACAGGCGCCCACCGGCACGTTCATGCCGGCGCTCGACAGGATCATCAATCTCAGCACGGCAGAACCGGACTGGTCGGGCCTGTTTTCGGAGAACACGGCAAATGGCACGGCGGGCGGGCTGCAGTTTTCGGACTATACAGTCGTGGTCCAGGCCGCCCTGCTCGGGCAGGGCGTCGCTCTCGGCTGGCTCAACGTCGTGTCGCATCACCTGGCGCGCGGTGTCCTGGTGCCGGTAGGCCCGGTCATGAAGACCGGCCGGACCTGCGAACTGGTCATCGCCCGCAAGCAGGAGACTCCTGTAGTTTCCGAGATCTGCGATTGGATAGATACCGAATTCACCACCGATATGAAGCGCGTCGACGCGCAGTATCCTGGCCTTGAACTTGGTGCCGATCCATCGCGCCAGGAAAATGGCCGTAATCCGATCAGGAGTTCATCCCATCCAGCGTCTTGCGGCGGATTCTGATAAGGGTGTTTCTCCATTGCTCCAACGGCTGCGGCGGCATCGCGCTTTTCAAGGCCGTCGAGTATTCGGGTGTGATCGCGGACGCTCAGTGACACGGCGCCCTTCGCCAAAAGCCCCGGCGGCGGAATTCCAGGCCGAACGAATACATCTTGTGCAGAAAATCGGCCAGAAGCGGATTGCCGCCGGCCCGACAGATGGCGTGGTGGAATTCGGCGTCGGAAATCTGCAACCGGACGGGATCATGCGTCATCTGGCGCTGCGCCTCGAGCGTCTCAGCTCCCGATCCCCCGACGACCGGTCGTTTGTTCGACAAGAGCCCGATCCAGCTCATCGGCGAACTTCGCCAGCCGAACGGCGCCGCATCGCGAAAGCCGCAGCGTATCGATTACGAAGTATCGCCGCAACGGCACCGCCAATCTCTTCGTTTGCCTCGATGCCCATCGGTCATGGGGGAACGTCAAGGTGACCGAGCGGCGAACCTCCGATGACTTCGCGCTCTGCATGCACTCGTCGATCTCCACTTCCCAAAGGCCGAGTACATCAGATCGTGCTGGTCAATCTGTCGACACACGCCCGCCGTCCTCTATGCGGCCTTCCCGTCATCGGAAGCGCGCCGCCTGCTCAGGCGCATCGAATTCCACTATGCGCCCAAGCACGCCAGTTGGCTCAACATGGTCGACATCGAGATCGGCATGGAGAAGCGGTTCTCAACCGGTTTGGCTGGCCGAGAGGAGGAAGTGACTATCAAAATACCTCAAAAGAAAATGTCGATGCGGATTGCCACTAGGGTGGGGTCCGCGGACGCCAACTTTGCCCACGGGCACCGGCACTCAGGTGGCGGCAAAGGAAGCATACCCAAGAACTCGAGATCCGGAGCAGATCCAAAGGCAGTTGAGGGCACACGCGACCTCGATTCCACCGACGGAGTCCCTTGGGCACGACGCCAAACAACGGTCCACACAGCTCCCCGGTCGACTTCCTCCCCAATTCAGCGCTTGGGGATTCACCGGTTTGCGCAAACGTCCTTCATGACTCGGCGTAATTGGCCCTGCTTGAATCGGAAATCGCATGAGTCGGTAGCGCCCGGTTCTTTCTTGTAAGAGAGCGGCTTCTGCAGCAAATCCAGGAATATTCATTTTGATCGCCTCCTTTGTTGGTTTTATCGATCATAGCATTTGACCAGACTAACTCCCGATTTGTCGACACAAACTTCAGTCCGCCAACATGCAGGAACGCTTTAACCAAGGAGCGCCCGCATGAACGGGCGATCCGGATCTTGCGAACGAACCTTCTGAATTGCGCTTAGCAGAAGCCAGACGCATAACATGCGGTCAAACATGCCGGTATATCGCCAGCAGTAAGTATTGAACAAGCAGTAGTACATGCAAGGCATGACCAAAACCCAAAGAGCACACCACCTCCCCCAATCATGCCTCCGCCGCCGCCGCGCAATTGAGCCATCACTCCTTCTCCAATATTGTTGTAGGGTTGGTTTATTGCAGATTGGTAGTGACCTCTCGTCTTGCATAGCGATGTTTCTGCAGTAAATCCAGGCATATTCATTTTGTATCTCCTTACACTTAGCTAGATTTAACGGTCATAGTACGGCAACATCTTCGCGACGAGGAACGGAAATTCTTCGGTTACGTCGCAGCGCGTAGAGAACTTCTCTGTAAAATCGCTGTTGCGGTTGGTATAAGAGAAGATCACGTCAACGATGTTGCGGGTGGCGCTCAAGGGCGAGGGGCGCACTTCCACCCCGGTCAACGAAAAGTCCCGCCCAAATTCCTCAGCGGCCTTGCCATAGATAGCGGGATAGCGCATGGCCAGGTAGTTCAAGGCGCGGTGCTCGTCGGTCGCGCCGGCATTGTCCGTCAGCTGCATGATCCTGCCGAACAGTTCCTCGGCCGCCGGTCCGAACTGCTGGGCAGTGGTTTTCTCCGGCTTCGGGATGGCTTTGATAAGGGCGTCGCGGTCGAAGGAGTAGATTTGATCGAATGCGACGATGGGTACCATCAGGCCATTACACATTTGCGGCGGCGCGATGGGACCGCGCATACCGATGACAACATCGATGTCATTAGGGCTAGGGGCGGGACGAGTGGCTTCCACCAGCAGATCAATGTCCGCCGGATCGCGTGGCTGCAGTAGGTAAGTTTCCAGCCCCTGGATGGTCAGGACCCAGCATAGTTGGCGCACTAGGTAGCGGTGCTCGCGCTTGGATAGCACGGCGTAGAAGGTCTGTTGATCGGTCTTCCCGGCGGTCTCCGTGCGTCCTGTCGCCTGGGCAAATTCCTTTTCCGCGGCGAGGTTCGGGAAACGCGCTTCGACCCGACCAATGGCGTAAACATAAGAGAGGGACATGGAGTTCGCGCCTCCTGCGCAGGTTGGGCAGGGCGTCTCCCTCGAGAGTGGAGAGGTCGACGACGATCGGAGGTTTTCCTCCCCAGCGGGACCGTAGGCGGCCGTGAACACAGCGGCATCGCATCTTGCCTCATCATGACCTGTCGACCGTTCTGTCGATTCTTGTTCCATAGTAATCCTCATTCATCACATCACAGATCAATGGATCTGGGTTAATGGGCACGGCCGGTGAAGACAAACCGGCGGTTTAGCGCGGCCGCCCGGCGTTCACAGCCTCCGCAGGATTGTATCCCCAGATAGGAGGTAGCTCGTCCAACCGCATCGCCTAACCCGATTTCCTCGTCGGTGATAAATCCAGGCAGGCGTACCCGGTAAGGCGGATGTTCGCTCTGGTTTGGCGAGTCGTTGCCTTCATTTGCCTTTGTCACGCTGTTCGCCTCCTCCCATTTGTCACCAATAGTACTTGGTAGGCCGCCGCGGCATCCAGTAAAGGTGGAACGACGGAAGCACGTCGCGAGGTGGAGGCTTGGGTCAGGGCGAGCTTGATTTGTACCGCGGTCGCAGAAGGAAATTCCGACCATAGAAGTGCAATCGCACCGGTCACAAAGGGCACCGCAACACTTGTTCCACCGAGCGCAAGCGACTGGCCCTCGCTGCCGAGACTGGTAATGCTGTCGCCGGGCGCGCGAAAACCCCGCCTGCCGATGGAACTACCCAGGTTCGATTCGTCGATCGGCCTACCTCGAAAATCACAGGCCACCACCGGGATGACCCACGGGTGGCGGGTGATGGCGGAACTTCCAAGCGTGCCTTGGTTGCCCGCAGCTGCAACGATTATGACGCCGCGGCTGACGGCGAGATTGAGCGCCTCTTCCAACGCCTGCTCGTCTTTAACCGAAGGTTGCGCAAGGGCGAGGCTTAAATTGATTACTCGCGCGCCTGAGCCAATGCATTCGACAATCGCCGTGGCAAGCTCCCGGGGTGTTGCACTGGGCATATGTTCGCGCCCGGCGGTCGTCTCGGTGAAAATAGGGCGTATGAGTAGGGTACAATCGGGGCAAATGGCGGGCGCAGCGGAACTCCGCCGGGCCGATAAGATGCCGGCCACAAACGTTCCATGTAGGCACGCCGCGCTGTTAGCTTGGGTGCATGTGCCACCGCTGCTTCCGAGGATCTCGTGGAGGTGTTCGCCTGTCAGATCGGGATGTTGGGTAACGACAGGTCCATCGATGAGCCCGATCTTCACTTCCGGGCTACCGCTGCCGCGTTCCATCAACGCGGTGAGGCTGACTAAGGCTAAAGAAGCAGAGGGCGCCATCTGCGTTGGACGATCGTCGCGATCGACCTCCCAGCATCTTTTTTATCCTACACGCCGCAAGGAATAACGCAACCCCATCCGGTTGCAATGTCGTAAGCAGATGAGTTGTCCGGATTAGGTAGCACGTGAGTTGTCCGGTTTTATCGCCAGCGGATGGAGGCTGGGGATGAAGCGGACGGCATGGCTACAGGACCGGAGAATGCAAAAGTTTCGGGACGTTTTGAGCCGCTGGAATGGCGGCGATCTTTCGATGATGGAGGCAGGCGAGTTGCTTGGCATGTCGGAGCGGCAATTCCGACGCTACCGCGATCGGTACGAAAAGGCTGGGGAAGCTGGCTTGCTCGATCGGCGTCTGGGCAAGAATTCGACTCGTCGGGTCATGATGCTGCATCAGGACGGCAGACGCGTTCTCAGGCTGGCGTCGATCTCGATCATGTCGGCGACGCTGCCCGTCCAGGTCCGTGACGGTGAAGCGATCTCTGGCAACTCGGCCAGCTGGGCTTGCTTGCGTCGGATATCGGCAAGGATCGGGATCGCGCGAAGATAATTCGCGATCGTATCGAGCCTGGCCGACAGCACCGACCGCTCGGCGATGCTGCGGTCGTAGTTTTCTGTCGCGTCCAGGCGCTCTGTCTCAAGGGTTTCGAAGGTCGACGCCAAGGTGTCGATCGCCTCCCTCCTCGACTTCAGTTCCGCAAGCCGCTTCTTGAACAGAGCAAGCTCGGTTCCGTGTGCCTGCTTGCGATAGAGCCTGTCCGCCTCGGCCTCGAGCAGGCTCAATGTATCGCTTGCATGCCCGAGGCCGGCGCTGGCCGTGAACAGCAGCTTGCCGAGGTCACCGCGCGATTCCAGGATTGATTTTCCACCTGCTTCCAGCGTTTCGTCGTCCAACGAGAACATGGTCTCGTAGGCGTCGCGCGACAGGCCGGCGAGATGGGATGATATCGCCATTTCGCTGACTGGTTGGCCAGTCGCGTTCAGCAACGAGTTGGTGCGCTGTTTGGTGCGTGTGAAAATCTGCTCCGCGCCGCCAAGTTCGAGCACCCCGCCGATGCGCATTGCGCTGTACTCGTGCACGAAATTGTAGCGGCTGCGCTCCTCGATGCCGAACAGCAGATCTCGAGATAGCCGGAAAGCACCGTCGACTTGCCGGCCTCATTCAGGCCGAAGACGACATGCAGGTCGGGACCGGATTCCGGTTTCGGCCCGAAGTCGATCGTCCTGTCGGTGAACTTGCCATAACGGATGAGATCAAGTCGCCGCAGCCTCATTGTGACCCACCGGCCTTGAGGCGGGCGGTAACAAGGTCGGCGCCGCTGGCAACCACCCTCTCCAGGAACAACTCCTGCTCAGTCTCGTCCTTGCCGGCGAAATCGCGCCCGTCAGGCGGAAAATCCGCGATCATCTTTTGGACCAACGCCCTCGCCTCGGCACGGAAGGCTTCCGAGCCGGCATCGGCGCGCATGGACTCTGCGAGCTCGAAAATCGGATCGGCGACGCCCTCGGATGTTTCGGCTGCGGGTGGCGAGACGTTAAGTTCGAGCTTCTCCACCCAGGTTTCGCCTACCTGGTCCGCGACCTGCTCAGCTTCCGCGAGCAGCAGATCCCGGTCGCGGATCAGTGCCCACGATAGAGGTGACGCCCCGGTCAGGCCGAGGCGAACCACAGCATGACGGGATCTAACGGAGGCGCGCACATCTTCGAGCGCGGATCGGACACGCTCGACGATCTCGGACCATTCCACCGTTTCGGTCACGTCGACGTTCACCCGCTCGAATTGCGCGATACTGGTGAGCCTTTCCTCGATCTCGATGGTGCGGTCGTCTTGTATCGTCACCAGGGTGACGGATTTCTCGCCGGCCTCGTTGATGTCCCTGCCCTGTGGAATTCCTGGCATCACCACGGTGCTTGCCCCGGGATGGACTTGGCGGACATGGATGTGCCCAAGCGCCCAGTAGTCGAAACCGTGGCCGTGCAGGTCAGCGACATTGCAGGGGGCATAGACGTCGTGACCCGGCGATCCGGCCAGGCTGGTATGCATGATACCGACATTGACCGCGCCCTCGCGCGGCGCTGAGTACTTCGGGAGTAGACTGTCCGGCGCCTTGGGGCTGGCAAAGCTCAAGCCGTGGAACATGACGTCAAGCCCGCCGGCTGTCTGCAGCACGGTCTGGGGACGGCCGCCGAAGATCGTGACCGTGTCAGGGAACACCAGCTGTTTCGATATCCGCGACAGGGCGTCATGATTGCCACGGATCTTGAAAACCCTGATGCCGGCCTGATGAAGCCGTGTCATCTGTGACGCCAGGAAGCGGGCCGTTTTCATCGAAGTCTGATCGCCATCATAGAGATCGCCGCCAATGACCAGGGCATCGACACGTTCCGTGAGGCAGAGGTCAGCGATCGAGACAAACGCCTGACGGCTGGCGTCTCCGACGAGTTCGGCAAGGTCGGGGTTTCGCATCGCCAGCGAACGCAGCGGCGAGTCGAGGTGGATGTCGGCGGTGTCGACGAATCGAAATGGCATTGGAAATCTCCGGTTTGAACATACCGGTGTTCGACCGCGGCTCGACAGGGAAAATCTTAAGAAAATCCGGCGGCCGATACCGCCGCCCCCCTTCCGCATGAGTTCGCCGACATCTTCCGAGCTAGAAGTCTGTTCGCTTATTCGAGGACCGAGCGCGACGCTGCGGGACAGACCCTCCACAGATAAAAGCGCTGGGAAATGGTGGGGCAATGTATTGACGATACCCCCAACATTGCAGTGATACGTGATGAGCTTAAATCCCTCTGCAATGTTTAGGATGCTGACTTAACAACTCTTCCATTTGATGTCGCACGGTGTGCGTTGCTCAATTCGGCCGAACGAGGCAGTGTGTGGATTCGGGGCCTCGTCTCGGCTATGCACACACGATGGACGACAGATCCTTGTTTATGAAATCCAGCATCGACCACCTCCCGCCACCAAAGCAGCGCGAGCTGAGAAAGACGGTTGAGCTGCTCCTCGAGGAGTTTGAGGATGCCCTCAAGGGAGGGATGACCGACTTCAAAAAGCGCGGGCGCATTCTCAAGATCATACTTTTCGGGTCCTATGCACGTGGTGGCTGGGTCGACGAGCCGCATACCAGGAAGGGCTACCGTTCGGATTTCGACCTGCTTGTGGTGGTGAACAATCGCAAACTGACCGATTTTGCCGGCTATTGGCAGACGGCAGCAGACCGGTTGATGCGCGAAATCAGCACGCCAGTCAGCTTCATTGTACATTCCCGCCGGGAGGTGAACACTGCCCTCAGGGAGGGTCAGTACTTCTTTGTCGACATCCGTCGCGAGGGAATTGTCCTCTACGAGCTCGACGAAGAATCGCTGGCGCATCCGGCACCTACGAAGCCGGCCGATGCATTCCAATTAGCAGCCGAACACCTCGAAGACAGGCTGCCGCACGCCCGAGTATTTGCAAAGACAGCTGGATTTCTTCTCAGCGAATCCAATTTCAAGGAAGCGGCCTTTCTCCTTCACCAATCAATCGAGCAGGCCTACGCGGTGTTGTTGTTGGTTCTAACAAATTACAGCCCTGCCTCTCACAACGTCAAATTCCTTCGCAGCCTCGCTGAAGATCAAGCACAGGAACTTGCCGAAGTTTGGCCCCGCGACCAGCAGCGTTTCGTAGCTTGGTTCAACGTCATCAACGAGGCTTATGTGAAAGCGCGCTATTCGAGGCACTTCGAGATCACTCGCGAAGCGCTCCAGTGGCTTGCCAAGCGGGTCTCCGAGTTGATCGATCGTATCGAAATGATCTGCCGATCACGGCTTGAAAAATTGAGGAGCGAGGCAAATACGGCTGATCAGCAAGCGGGCTAACTTCGCGATTGCACCAATTCCGGTGTGATGTTCGGAATTATCTGTCGTCGTCCGAATTTAAGTGGGGCTGCCCACGTCGTGTGCGAAGTCGTTTCGGCACTCGTATAGAACCTTGAGCACATCGCTGCCGCACGACATGCCGCGAAGCGTGGTCTCTATCCGGGGAAGACGAATGCTGCCGAAGCCGCTGGTACCCGCAGCGCAATTCTGGAGGAGATGGCACAGCGCGCGAAGGGAGGTGTTTTGCCCGTAGGTGGCGATTGCCACGTAGGCGTCGGCTCCTTCAACGTTGTGTTCGGCGTCAATCCTCAAGCAGTCCTCCCGCGTCGGCTGCCCGATCTCGAAACGCATGCCGATACGGCTTTCGATCTGATCCATAGCATGGGTATCACGCCTCGTGCCCGCTAACCGATGAGTGTTGCCGGCGAGCAGTAAAGCGAAGCCGCATCGCTCCTGAAGATGCAGCAGCTCCCGCAAAACAGTGGGTGTGAAGTTCTGATATTCGTCCACCAGCAACGGGCGCGTCGGGCCGTATCGGGCGCCCAAAAAATTCATGCAATCCTTCGCAAGATCGTATGTGTGCTTGCTGTCCCTTTGGACGCCGTAGGCGTCGTGCAGCATCAGGAACATCGGCCTGATAGCCTTGGTATGCTGCGCAACCTCACAATAGGCAGCTCCGCTTTGGGCGGCTATCCAGTTGAGCGCTACAGTCTTTCCGAGTCCTCGGGTGTCTGGTCGGGCTTGCCGGTTTCCGGGTCTCGCGCGTGCAAATGCAGGATCGCGGCACCGGCCTCGGCCGCGGCGATCGCCTCCGACGCGATCTGGTCCGGTGTGATCGGCAGGTAGGGCGACATGGTCGGGGTGTGGATCGCCCCGGTCACCGCACAGGTGATGATGACCTGGTCGCCGTCGCGCCGGGCTTGCGGCTGGTTTCTTTCATTGTCCGAACTCCTGATCCGATTTTTTCTTGTGTGCCGCCAGCGCCATCAGCCGGCGATCCCGCCAGACCTGCCGGTCACCCAGTTTTTTCCTTGGCAGGCGCTTGCTGCGCTCGGCCTCGACGGTTGCCATGACCTCGCCCGCCCAGTCGACCCGGCGCAGCATCTGCGGGAAGATGTTGGAGTAGATGCCCTGGTAGCGATCGACATAATCGCGCACGCCGCCGGGCGCATTGAGGTCGATGGTCTCGAACGGCCCCATGAATGACCAGCGCAAAGCCAACCCGTCGCGGATGCCGATGTCGACATCCTCGACGCTGGCATAGCCGTCGACGAGCCGGAAGGCTTCCTCAAGCAAGGCGCCCTGCAACCGGTTCATGATGAAACCGTCGAGCTCGCGCTTCATCACCAGCGGCGCATGACCGGCATCGATAAGGAAGGCGCGGGTTCTTTCCAGCGTCTCAGCGGACGTCCATGGCGCTGGCACCACCTCGGCCGCCGGAATGAGGTAGGGCGGATTGATCGGATGCACGACCAGGCAGCGGTGCCGCCCCTGCAGATGGTCGGTGAACTTCGACGGCAACAGCGCCGAGGTGGAACTGGCGATCACCGTTTGCGGGCCGGCCAGACTGTCGATCAGGGAGAACACTTCCCGCTTCACATCGAGGTTTTCAGGCGTGTTCTCCTGGACATGGATTGCTCCAGCCAGCGCCTCCTCCAGTTCGACCGCGATGGCGATGCGGCCAAGCACGGTGTCGACGGACTGCCCACGCAGCAGGTCGTTCGAAGAAAGATCGCCAAGCACGCCTTCTATGTAGTCGCGCGCGCCGCCCGTCGCGGCGGGCGACTGGTCCCACATCCGCACGTCATGGCCGGCGCGAGCGAAGCTGATCGCCCAGGCCCGCCCAATGAAACCGCTGCCGACAATCGCAACCTTTGCCATGGATCGGCCCTCCTCAGAGCGTTTCGACGTTGCCGTCGACGCCGAGCGACTGCCCGGAAATGTTGATGCCGGCGTCCGACAGCAGGAAGGCGACCATCGACGCGACATCATAAGGGCTGGTCATGCGACGCAGCGAAATGTTTTGGAGATAACGATCGGTCATCTCCTCGTGGCTGATACCGACCTGCTTGGCGCGCGCCGAGATAACACCTTCGATGCGGGGTCCCTCGATGATGCCGGGCAGGATGGCGTTGACCCTGATGCCGTGCAGCCCAAGCTCCTTGGCGAGGCTTTGCGTGAAACCGATGACACCGCACTTGGCCGCCGAATAGGGCGTGCGGAACGCATAGCCGTGGCGGCCAGCCGCCGACGACATCGACACGATCGAGCCCCCGCCCGCCGCCTTGATCAGCGGCACGGCGCGCCGGGCGCACAGGAACTGGCCGGTCAGGCAGATGTCGATGCAGCGCCGCCAGTCGTCCGGATCGATCTCGTCGACACCGCCTGTCGGCCCGGCAATGCCGGCATTGTTGATCAGCGCATCGAGCCCGCCGAGTTCTTTCTCGACCGCCTCGAACAGCCGGTCGACGTTATCGTCGCGCGAGACGTCGGCCTTCACTGCCGCGATCAGGTCGATCTTGTCGGGCGCAGCGGCGAGCGCTTCGTCGGAAACGTCGCAGACAACGACGCGGGCGCCGAGCCGCGACAGCGTGTCGGCTATGGCAAAACCGATGCCCCCCGCACCCGCTGTCACCAGAACGCGCTGGCCTTTCAGCCCAGCCAGAAATTCGTTTGCGGAGTATGGCGCGCTCGAACTCATGATCGTCCCTCTGACAAGCTCGGCCGGAAATGATACACCCGGCGAAAAGTGACGACCGTCAGCACTTGGGCGGACGAGTTGCTTGAGCGTAAACCGGAACGGCAGGTCACAGTCGCTCTCGCCAACAAGGTAGGACGGATCGATAGCGCGTGAGGAAAGCTACCGCGCGCCGCACCCTTGAGGATGACCGACAGTCGCACGAAAAGACGTCCCCTTTCGGCAGGAGAGAACGACATCAGTGATGGAGATCCGGGCAACCCGAGGATCGGGAGAAGTGATTCAAAGCCCATCGCAGTGCAACAGCTTGATGAGGGCCGATCAACCGTCACTATCACGGGATCGTTCACACATCTTCCAGGAGAAATCCCATCTTCGGGCAAAGTATGTCGCTTCGCTCCAGCGGTTCCTTTGATTAGGACGACAAAGATGAGCACGATGCCCGGCATCATACATCTAGCCGTCCAACGGGGGCGCGAGGTGGGGCGGCAGGATCTGTACTGCGGGATCGCGCGCCAACCTTGCTGC
The DNA here is from genome assembly GCF_006442975.2 of Mesorhizobium sp. B2-1-1. Taxonomy (NCBI): domain Bacteria; kingdom Pseudomonadati; phylum Pseudomonadota; class Alphaproteobacteria; order Hyphomicrobiales; family Phyllobacteriaceae; genus Mesorhizobium; species Mesorhizobium sp. B2-1-1. Next base: position 448,276 of record NZ_CP083955.1, read on the forward strand.
ATGTTCCTCCTTAGCTGAAGCTAGCAGATCGGGGTGGCTAAAGAGGTCCGCCGCCGTCGCCGCCAGCGCTTTGGCAACATGGATCATGCCCTTGTGTGCATGTGGCGATTTGCCCTGCGCCGTTACTTGCCATGTGTGCAAAGGCGTGCCGATGGCATAGGTCGCGCCATATGCCTGCACGGTCGGTACGGCCCAGCTCACATCGCCGACATCAGTCGATCCAAGCATCTGCTTGCCACCGGAAGCGGCGCCGACGATACCGTCGCTGAGAGCGCTGTCACTCTCCTGAAGCCGGAACATCGCATAGGCTGATTGGATGTGCTCCCTTGTCAGCGTGGCCTGGATCTGCCCCGCGAACGCTTGGTCAGCCGCATCGAATTCCGGCGGCCCCAGCATCTCGAAATTCTGCGCCATCGCTCCCTCCATAACGCGATTGCCAAGCAGGCTGTTCATCGCACAGACAAAGCGCGACTCCACTTGTGTCTCGCTCATCAGCGCTGCACCCTCCGCGATGCGCTTGACCCGCTCGACTAGCATCAACACCTCGGAGGCTCGCGGCGACCGAACCATGTAGCGCACAATTGCGGCCGCCTGCACGATGTTCGGCGCCGGACCGCCCGCATTGAGATAGGCGTAATGAACCCGGCAATCGGAGGGGATGTGTTCGCGCAGATAGTTGACGCCGACGCTCATCAGCTCAACGGCGTCGAGCGCGCTGCGGCCGAGATGCGGCGAGCCCGCAGCATGGGCGGACCGTCCAGTGTAAGAAAAATCAAGGATCGCGTAAGCGAGCGAGGCCGGCTCCATTACGCCCGCGAACGAGAAGGGGTGCCAGGAAAGCGCCGCGTCGACGTCAGCGAAAACCCCGTCGCGAACCATAAACGCCTTGCCCGATCCGCCCTCCTCGGCCGGGCAGCCATAATAGCGTACACGCCCGGGCAGGCTGTTCGCGGCCAGCCAATCCTTCGTCGCCGTAGCGGCGAGCAGTGCGCCGGCCCCGAGCAGATTGTGTCCGCAGCCATGTCCCGGTCCATTGCCGGAAAGACGCCGGTGTTCCGCTACGCCGGCTTCCTGGCTTAACTCCGGCAATGCATCGAACTCGCCGAGGAAGGCGATGACCGGGCCGCCTTCGCCTGCCTCGCCCATGATGGCCGTCGGCATGCCGGCAAGGCCGGTAGCAACTCGGAAGCCCTGATCGTTAAGCGCCTTCAGATGCTCGGCCGACGACCGATGTTCCTGATAGTTCAGTTCGGGCGTTTCCCAAACCCTGTCGCTCAGTTCGATGAAGCGCCCGGCCTGACCGTCGACATGCATCCATATTCCATGGCCGTTGCTCATTATCGCTCCGGAACTCCCTCAGACTGCGACAGTCTTGTGCTCGATGTAGTGATTGATGGCTTCCGGGCCGAACTCGCGTCCCACGCCGCTTCGCTTGAAGCCGCCAAAGGGGGAGAGCAGGTCCGAGGCCGCGTTGTTGATCGTCAGCCCGCCGCTGCGGATGCGGCGGGCGATCGCCAGACCCTGGTCAGTATCGTTCGTCCAAACCGAACCGGAGAGACCGTACTCCGACTCGTTGGCGAGCCGCACTGCCTCATCCACCCCGTCATAGGGGATGACGCAGACGACTGGGCCGAAGATCTCCTCCTGGGCGATGCGTGAGTTGTTGTCGACATTGGCAAAAACCGTCGGCTTCACGAAGGCGCCGTGATTGATGCCTTCCGGCATTCCAAGGCCGCCCGTCGCAAGTTCCGCGCCGCTTTCCAGCCCAGACTGGATGTAGTCACTGACCCGCTGGCGCTGGCGCTCGGCAGCAACCGGACCGAGGAAAGTTTGCGGGTCGGCCGGATTCCCGATCTTCATACCCGTAACATTGTCCACCAGCGCCGAGGTGAAGGCATCGTGGCGCCGGCGCGATATGAGTATCCGAGTCTGCGCAACGCAGACCTGGCCGTTGTTCGGAAACGAGCGGTAACGCAGCGCCTCGACCGTTTCGCCGATATCCGCGTCGTCTAAGACGAGCGCCGCGGACTTGCCACCCAGTTCTAGGCTGACTCGCTTCAGCTGCGCACCGGCGAGGCTGGCGATGCGGCTTCCGGCGGCGGTCGACCCGGTAAAGCCGATCTTGTCCACTCCCGGATGCGTGACGAGATACTCGCTCACTTCCCGGTGCGCTACCAGGATGCTCAGCACGCCGTCCGGCAGTCCGGCTTCGCTGAAAAGTTCGCCCAGATATTGGCCGTCAATCGCCGTCTCCGGCGCCAATTTCAGAATCACCGTGCATCCGGCAAGCAGAGCCGGAAAGAGTTTCGCTAGCGCGACCTGATGCGGTGCATTCCAGGGGATGATGGCGGCAACCACGCCGACTGGTTCGCGGATCCAGATGGACGTCCCTTTCGGGAAGCCCTCGCGCTTCACCTCCCAGGGATAGTGTTCGGCCGCGGTCAGATAAGCCTGGCCCTGATCACGGATCAGGGCCTGGATCGCCGCGGCGAACCACGCGGGAGCGCCCATTTCTGCCGTGACCAGTCGGGCAAATTCCGTGGACCGCGCCTCGTAGAGGTCGGTGAATTTACGGATGACCGCGATGCGCTCGGCTACCGGCATGCGCGGCCACGGCCCTTCGTCGAACGCTTTGCGCGCCACGTCGACGGCAAGGTCGATGTCCGCCTGTGCGGCGAGCGGAGCCGTGCCGACCAGGCTGCCGTCGTAGGGCGAACGAACTTCGATGGACTCCGGGCCGAGCGGGTCGACGCGCCTGCCGCCGATGAAATTGTGCTTGAAATTCCTGGTCATTGCCCGTCTGGCTCCTGTTCCGGCTTGCCTGGGATCAGGGATGGATGAGATCCGCCGCCCGCTCGCCGATCATGATTGCAGTCGCGTTGGTGTTGCCCGCGATGTGGCGCGGAAAGATCGAGGCATCCGCCACCCACAGCCTCTCGGTGCCGCGCACGCGCAGTTCCGGCGTCACCACCGCCTTATCGTCGATCCCCATCCGGCAGGTCCCGACCGGGTGAAGGAAGGGGACCGTTGCCTTGCGCACATACTGCTCCTCCGCATCGCGGCCGGCCCCCTCGGGCGGCACGTCGATCAGCTCGCGCACGTGGTTTCCGAATGGCGGCGTCGAAGCAAGGCGGCGAATCCAGGCCAGTCCGCGTAGAACGCAGTCCAGGTCGTCTGGGTGGTCGAGGAGCCGCGGATAAATCGCGAGCGGCGTGCGCGGATCGCTGCTGCGTAGTTCCAGACGGCCAGTACTCTTGGGGTAATTCACGTTCGCCAGAATGGTGACGAGATTGCGCGTGGGGACGCGCAGGCGTCCGCTTTCGCTGAAATAGCCGAACGGGAAGAGGTGGAACTGGAGGTCGGGCACCTCCTGCTCGGGTGTGGATTTGAGGAAGGCGAGCACCTGCGCGGTCGGCACGCTCAGCACGCCACTGCGCGACAGCGCCCACTGCCCGGCGGCGCGCAGCCGGCCCAGGGCCGACGCATAGGCATTGCCCGTCTTGACGTCCATTTCGGCGCGGACATAGAGGCCCGGATGCTCCATCAGGTTGCGCCCGACGTCGGGGCTGGCGACGCGCACTTCGATGCCATGGCGACTCAGTTCGGCCGGATCGCCGATGCCCGAAAGCATTAGGAGCTGTGGCGAGTTGATGGAGCCTGCAGACAGGACCACACCGCGGCGTGCTGTTGCCCGGATTGTCTTGTCCCCGCGCATGATGTCCACGCCCGAGGCCCGCTTACCCTCCATGACGATACGCTCCACCAGCGCGTCGTCCATGAAGGTCAACTTATTGTCCTTGAGACGTGGGAGGACGAAGGCGTCGAACGCCGAATGACGCAAGCCCCCTGTCGTGGACCCTTGATTCCAGGCGACCCCTTCATGCGAGCTCCCGTTCAGGTCCGGGTTGCGGGGCACGCCGGCATTGACGAAGCTGTCAATGAATTTCTGCGATAGTGGGTGTTTCCAGCGCAGCGATGAAACCCGGAGCGGACCCATCCCGCCGCGGTGAGAATTGTCCCTGTCGTCGTCCGCCGTCTCCATCTTGCGGAAATAGGGAAGCACGGAGGCCCAGCCCCATCCCTTGTTTCCCAGCGCCTCCCAAGCGTCGTAGTCGCCGGCCGCGCCACGAATGAAGATCATCCCGTTGATGGCCGACGAACCACCCGGAACCCGCCCGCGCGGCCAGGCTTCCTGCAGTCCGTTACGGCTCGGATCAGGCTCGGTGACGTAGTTCCAGTCGTACCGGTTGTTACCGATCGTATACATGAGCGCGGCCGGTACGCGCGTCAGGTGGAGCTTCTCGCGCTTGCCCGCTTCGAGGAGAAGGACGCTCGCACCCTTTTCGACAAGCCTGGCGGTGAGCGGTGAACCCGCACTGCCCGAACCTACGACGATATAGTCGAATTCCATGATACGCTTGCCTCATCGGGATTGCGGGGCACCGCGCCGGGGTCAGGGGCGCCCAGGACGGTCAGGGACTGCGCCGCTGTTACGGGCCGCTCAGATCGACCGCCGGCATCAGCCTTGGCGCCGACAAGCCGGCCTCGACGAGATGGCACGCGGCGTAATCCACGTCGCTTCGTTTCAGCAGCGCCGGATCCTCCGTGACGCAGCGGTCAAAAGCGAACGGGCAGCGTGTGCGGAAGGTGCAGCCGGAAGGAATGTCGATGGGGTCCGGCGGCTCGCCTTCAAGGAGATAGGTCGCCGTGTCGTAGGGCTTGTGCTCGATCGCCGGAACCGCACTGAGCAGGGCTCGCGTGTAGGGATGGCCGGGATCGAAGAACGTCGCCTCGTTGCCGGCGAGTTCGGCGATGCGACCGAGATACATCACGGCCACGCGATTGCAGACGCGGCGCACCATGCTCAGATCGTGCGAGATATAGATGTAGGTCATGCCGTGGCGGGCCTGCAGACGCTCGAAAAGATCGAGCAGCTTGCCCTGTTCCACTTGGTCGAGTGCCGACAGCGTCTCGTCGAGGATCAGGAGTTCCGGGTCCAGCACCATGGCGCGGGCGATGTTGACGCGTTGCCGCTGGCCCGCACTGAGCCCTACCGGCAGTTTGTCCGTCAGCTCGGGGCGCAACCCCACCTCGTTCATCGTGTAGGCGACCTTCTCGCCGATCTCCTTGGCGCTCATTCCGCCATGGATGCGCAGCGGTTCGGCGATCGTCCGGCCAATGGCCAAATGTGGCGGGATGGCGTTGTAGGGATCCTGCAGCAGCAGCTGGAACCGACGGCGCAGATCAAGCAGCTTCTTTCGGCCGAGATGCGCGATGTCCTGGCCCTTGAACAGGATCTGGCCGCGATTGGGTGCTTCGAGGCGGCTGAGTAGACGCGAAAGCGTCGACTTCCCGCAACCGGATTCGCCTACGATGCCAAGATTATCGCCTTTGTAGACGTCGAACGAGACGCCCCGGACGGCCTGGACAACCCGGTACGCAAACAGCCTCTCACGGTCCTTGGTTGCGTAGGAACGGTAGACGTCGCGGACCGAAAGGATGATTTCGCGTGTGTCGTCCTTGGCCAAGCCCGGCGCGGCGGTGACCTGCTCGGCGCCCCAGATGCGCGGCACGCTCTTGATGAGGTTGCGCGTGTAGTTGTGCTGGGGTTCGTCGATCAGTTTACGGGTCTGCTGGCACTCGACCACGCGGCCATCGGCGAGCACGAGGACGTTGTCTGCGATCTCGTTAACCACACCGAGCGCCGAGGAGACGAAGATGACCGCCGTGCGAAAATCGCGCTGGAGATCCCTCAGTAGGCGAAGAATCTGGGCGGCGACCGTCACGTCGAGCGGCTGCGTGATGTTGTCAGCGACGAGCAGGTCAGGGTTGGTGACCAGGGCATCGACAATCAGCACGCGCTGCATCATCCCGCCGCTGAACTGGAAAGGAAATTCGTGAAAGCGCTGCGCCGGGGAAGGAATGCGGACCGCGTCGAGGACACGAAGCACGCGCGCCTTGGCTTCCGCAGTCGAAATGCCCGGCTCGACGGCGCGCAGCTTCTCGATGATCTGCTGTCCGACCGGGATGGTCGGATCGAGTGCGCTGCCAGGGTCGGAGCCTATATAGGCCACCTTGCGCCCTCGCAATCTCTGCATCTCGGCGGGCGCGAGATCGAACAGGTTGCGGCCATGGTAGGCAATCGTCCCGCCGGTCACGACCAGCGGCGGGCTTATCCAGTTGACGAGTGCGCGCGACAGGACGGTCTTACCCGAGCCGCTTTCACCGATGATGCCGAGGACCTCGTCCTGGGAAACCGAGAGATTGACGTCCTGAAGAACAGCGCGCCTTGCGCCGCCTGGCAACGCTAGATCGACCGACAGGCCCGAAATCTCGAGAATGCTTACACTCTCCCCGCTCATAGGACACCTTGGAGTAGCTTGTTGCGGGAGCGCTCAAGGGCACCGCCCATGAGGTTGATGCTGCACAGCGATATCGCCAGCAGCAGGCCGGGAATGGTGGTGATCCACCACGCATTCAGGAGATACTTGGTGCCGTCGGCGATGATCGTCCCGAATGTAGGCGTGGGCGGCTGGATGCCGATGCCGATGAACCCGAGGATGGCTTCGAAGATCATCATGCGCGCGACGTCGAGCACGGCGACGAATGCGATCGGGGGCAGGATGTTCGGCGCGATATGCACCAGCAGTATCCGGACGTCCGATGCGCCGAGGATCTTGGCGGCGCGCACATATTCCTTGCGCCGCTCGGACATGGTGACGCTACGCGCCACGCGTGCGTAGCCTGGCCAGCCCGCGAGGATGAAGACGAGGATGACCGTCAGCGGCGTCGGCCGCGTCACGCCGAGGATGGTGATGGCGAGGATGATCACCGGGATCGACATCTGCGCATCCGTGATGCGCATCAGGATCAGGTTGGTCCAGCCGCCGACATAGCCGGCCACCATCCCGACCGCCGAACCTAGAACGAACATGCCGATGACGCTCGTAATGCCGATCATCAGGGCGTTCCGCAGGCCGATCAGCGATCGGGCTAGAAGATCGCGGCCCAACTGGTCGGTCCCTATGAAATGAGGCCAGACCGAACCTTCGGCAGGCCAGGGCGGCGAGAACTTGAGGCCGACGTTGAATTTCGTCGCGGAAAGGCCGAGCAGCCCCGGCGCGGCGACCGAGAGCAGGATCACGGCGATGAAAATGACCGCCCCGACCCGGAACTCCGGCGTCTTGAATGCTTGAAGGAAGATATTAGCGCCGAGGCTTCGGGCTTTTGGGGGAACGCTGACTTCCGCGTCGACGATGGTGTGTTCGGACATCAGTACTGGAGCCTTCTGTCGATCGTGGTCGATGCGAAATCGACGAGGATGTTCACACCGACGAGCCCGGCGCAGGCGAAGATCGCGATCGCCTGGATGATCGGGAAATCGCGCTGGAACACCGCATTGATCATGAGCAGGCCGATCCCCGGATAGTTGAAGAGGTATTCGACGACGAACAGCGAGCCGAGGATCAGGCCGACCGCCTGGATGCCCAACACGTTCAGAAGGGGTATCCCGGAGTTACGCAGAACATGCGCCGAGATCATGCGCCGTCGGGTCAGCCCGCGGATTTGGCCAACATAGACATAGGGCTCGAGGAGGTTGGAGGAGACCGAAACCGAGAGCGACCGGACGATGATCGGAATCAGTTCCACCGCCAGGACCAAGGCCGGCAGGATCGCATAGGTCCAGTTCTCGTAGCCGATTGCAGGTAGCCAGCCAGTCCTGGCCGACAACAAATAAATGAACACCAGTCCGAGCCATACATTGGGCAGCGAGACGAGGACCGAACTCAGGTAAAGCGCGAATCGGTCGGGCGCCCTGCCCGCGTTAAGGCCGGCCCAGATGCCGAGCGGAACCGCGATCGACAGTGAGATCAGGAAGGCCAGGCCGGCCAGCAGCAGGCTGTAGGGCAATGTCGCGCCGATCAGATCAATGACCGGCGCCCGGTTGCTGGCATCGAAGGTCGATTCGCCGCGCGAACCTCCAGTGCTGCCGCCCTGGGCGCTGCGCACGAAGGATCGGCCGAAATCGCCGCGGACGATCTGGGTCATATACCGCCCGAACTGGACGATTATCGGATCCCGGAGGCCGAACTCCTTGGCCGTCTGCTCCGCCACGGACTGCGAAACCATCGGGCCGAGCATCAGCCGCACGGGGTCGCCGGGCACCACGCGCAGCAGGGTGAAGATCAACAGGGCGATGCCCGCCACAATGATCACGCCTTGGGCAAGACGGCGAACGAAGAAGTCTATTGCAAAAAGCATAACGGCAGGCTCACGAAGGAGCAGCGCCGCCGGATGGCGACGCTGCTGGGCCAAAGGTTAGACGAGATCCGCCTTCGACAGGTCGATAGGTCCGTAGGGCAGGTAGACCGCGCCTTCAAGGTTCTTGGCGGCGCCGTGGAAGGTGAGCGCAGAGAACAGTGAGAAGCTTGGGACTTTCTTGGCCATCGTCGGGAAGGTTTCCTCGGTGAGGATCTTCAGCCGCTGTTCCGGATTGGGCGCGTTGCGCTCCTTGTCCAGGACCGCGTCGATCTCGGGATCATTGATGCCCGAAATCAGCGCCGCGCTGGAGTGCCAGTTGGGCCGCAGGACGAGGTCCGGCTCAGGCGACGGCGTCATCCAGCCGACGTCGCACATATGGCCCTGGCCCTGACCGTCGGCGCGGCGATAGATCGCCACTTCCCAGGCCGCTGGCTCGAGCACCGTCAACTGCACGTTGAAGCCCTGCTCCTGGAGCATCGCGGCGATCAGTTCGCCATACTCCTTGGTCTTGGGATAGAAGCCGATCGAAGTGATATATTCGAGCTGCGGCAGCCCCGCCCCGTTCGGGAAGCCGGCTTCGGCCAGCAGACGCTGCGCTTCCTCGGGATTGTAGTCTGGATATCCCTTGATGTCGGTGAAGCCGAACTTCATCGGGGAGACGTAACAGCTTGACTCGAGCGCCGCTTCGCCCATCAGTTCGAGGATCTGCTTGCGATCGATCGAATGGCATGCCGCCAGGCGGATGCGCGGATCGTCGAAGGGCGCCTTGTTGCAGCGAAAATGCAGATATTTGTTCTCGGTCGTGAGACCCTTGCGAGTGGTGACCTTCGGATTTCCGGCGAGCGATGCGTACTGTTCCGGCTCGAGACGTTCGGCGATGTGGTACTGGCCGTTCAAGAGGCCGAGAACCCGCGTGTTGGCATCCGGAACATAGGCATAGACGACCTCATCGATCTTCGGACGCCCGCCGAAGAAGTCGTCATAGGCGTGAAGAATATTTTTGTCGCCGTTGGTCTCGACATACTTGAAGGCGTTCGTGCCGTTCGGACGCTTTTGGAGAATCTTCGGATCAGCAACATCCTTCGCCGAGAGGATCGGGATCACGCTTGAAATAAACCACCAAGCCGATGCCGGATAGCCGTGCTTCTCGGTGTGCAGTCGCACCGTAAGGCGATCGACAATTTCGACATCGACCTTTCCGGGGCAAAAGGAAGCCGCCGGGCGGGCCGGGTCGCAGGAGTATTCGAGCGTCGCCTTTACGTCCTCGGCGCTGAATTCCTTGCCGTCGTGAAATTTCACGCCGTCGCGCAGCTTGAACTCGAACGTGTTGGTGTCGATCAGCTTCCAGCTTTCCGCCAGCGCGGGTTCGAGCAGGTCCGCCTCGCCGTCCCGCATCGGGGCACGCGTCAACGCATTGAAGACGAACTTTTCGAAATTGCCCTGACCAAGGGTCGTGTGGGAAGTCGGATCCCAATTACCCGTGACGGGCCCCATCGACGCGAGCACGAGTGACTTCTTGCCCTGCGCATTGGCCGGCACCGCGAGCTTGCCGAGCACGCCGGCCACGCCAAGCGCGCCCGCGCCAACCATAATGTCTCTACGCGTAATCATTGATCCTGTTCCCCTTTTTGTATCGGCGGTTGTTTTGCCGATGTGCGGTTTAGTTTTCTAGGACCCGCTCGGCGCCGGCCCGTTGAACTCCATCCTTCGACCTGCAGCATGGCACTTATTCGCCATTGCCAGACGAGCCTTCCAAATCCTGACTGGACGCCAGATCCATCCTCAAACCGATCCAATTTCTCAAAACACACAAATCGGTCAAAAACACCAATATCGACACATTTGCCTGTGGTCAAGCGCGGCTTGGCCTACTCTCGGCGAGTGCCCAGTCCCGAACAGGTCTAAATCTCAAGGCTGTTAGACCCTAGGACTGTTGAGCGACTAAGACGGATTTGACTGGTTTGAGCATGTCGACTAGCTTGGCGCCGGGATTTTCGGTCTTCCGGCATCTCGCAGTGTTCGACGTGCTCGGGGATATGTTAAGTCCGGAAAGACCCAAATGGTCACAGGCAGATTCGGTCCATGAGATTTTCTGAGTTTCGCCAGGAAAAAATCCTGGAAATACTGCGCGCGAATGAGCGCGCGAGTGTCAATCTGCTCGCCGATCGCCTCGAAGTCAGTCCGGAATCCATCCGGCGCGATCTGCGTCTACTCGAAACAAATGGCTTGGCTCGGCGCGTCTACGGCGGTGCGGTACTGACGCCAAAAGAGGGGGACAAGCCGTTTGGCGAGCGCAGCCGGGTCAATGCGCCGGAAAAAAACTTGATCGCCGAAAGGGCTGCCAGCCTTATCCAGAACGGTATGAAGATCTTCGTCAGTTCGGGAACCACTACGCTGGCCTGCGTGAAGCACCTTGACAAGCATGCAGACCTGACGATCTTCACGAACTCCATCGCCATTGCGGCGCATTTTTTCTCCCACGGCTGGGGCACCAGTGTCCGCGTGCTCGGCGGTCCGATGGTGCCGGAATATCAGGCCACATTCGGGCATTCTACCATTACCGCGCTGAAAGGGCACAGGTTCGACCTGGCTTTGATGGGTGCCAGCGCCGTCCATGTCGATCACGGCTTCATGGGCTTTGGTGAGGACGAGGTTGCACTGCACGATGAGGCGAGGCGTCAGGCCGGCACCACCGTCATGGTAGCCGATCGATCGAAGTTCGGACGCTTCGGCTCGGTTCGTGCATTCGGCCTTGCCGACGCCCAACATGTCATCACCACTAAGGGTGTCGGCGAAGAATTCGTCCAGCGCTTCGCCGAACTGGGCGTCGACCTCATCCGCGTTTAAGTGCATCTCGGCGCCGATAGGCACGTCGGCACTTTACTCACGCCCGCATAGATATAGCATTGCGTTTCCTGCTGGCGCGCCTGTCCCCCGCTCCCTTTCGTGGACGGGCCGTCGCTGGTCGGTTGTGCTTGCTTGGATTACAAGGGTTCCGCTGGCTTCATGGAAATTGGTCTGTCGCGAAAGGGTATGGATCGCCGCATCGGCCCGATGGACATTCATCGTCTCCCGTCCGCAACAAAAGAAGTCCGTTCCCTTTTTGCGGATGACCTCACGGCGCCGGCCGACCTCTGTCTTGTGACGCCCGACGAGCCCGCCTGCTCTGGTGCCGGACCGCAGCTGTGCAGATCGGCACAGGAGATGGAGCCGGGCATTCTCGTCCCGTCGCATCGTGGCGTGGACAGCACCCGCCTGCTTCTGTCGGTCGATGGCCAGCATCCGTCGCTCCTGCTCAAAACCATTCAGCCCGACCAGCGCCGCTTCATCGATGCGGCCGCATCCTTCGATGCGCAGCGCAAAGCGGCCGGCCTCGGCTGCGCGCCCAAGATCCTTGCCATCGATGCGCGGCGCGCGACCTGCATCATGGAATATCGCGACGGCTGGGCGACCGCCCGTGTCAGCGACCTGAAAAAGCTGGACGTCCTCAATGAGGTGATAGGTGTTAAGCGCAGGGTCCACGGCGGACTGCGCTTCACGATCCCGGTGTCGCCGTTCGACCGGATCCGCGCGCTGAAGCAGGAATGCGATCGGCTCGTGGCCCAGGCTCCTCCCGACCTTCCGGTCCTGTTCGAGCAGGTTTTGCGCTTTGAGCGCATGATCGCCGCATCGGGGGTCGACAGTGTGCCCTCCCATGCCGACGGCCTGGCCTCGAACATCCTCATCGGGCCGGATGGTCGCATCGAGCTCGTGGACTTCGACGGTGCCGGCAACGTCGACCCCTATTATGAGATCGGGATCCTGATCAACGAGGTTTTCGAAGACGAGAAGGACTTCCTCCCGGCCCTCGAAATGTTCGAAGGCACGCCGAGGCCGGCAAGTCTCCGTCGCGTGCGTCTCTACGCGATCGCCGACGATCTCGCATGGGGTCTCTGGGGTCTCGTGATGGACGCCACCTCGCAGCGCAAGGATGTCGAGTTTTACCGCTACGGGTTCTGGCGCTTCATCCGCTGCCGCGCCGCGCTCGGAAGCCTCGATTTCGGCTCGTACGCCCGAATGCTCTGAGAACCCTTC